>JAFACJ010001077.1 GCA_023425615.1 Actinomycetes bacterium | reverse complement strand
GGCCATCCATCTACTGGTGGTGGGCCGTCCGCCCGCTGGTGGCGGCCATCCATCCGCTGGTGGTGGGCCGTCCGCTCACTGGTGGTGGCCGTCCACTCACCGGCGGCGGGCCGTCCGCCCGCGTCATGAGACGACGCCGAGCGATGTCCGTCGAGTGACGTCCGCCGCGCGGCGGCTCGTCTGCCCGCGCGGTGGTGTCGTCATGCGGCGGGCGTTGTGCGGTGCGGTGATGCTGTCGCATTCCTCAGCCACGGCGGGCCACGCTTCACATGGCGTTGTCGTCCACGGTGATGCCTCCGCGTCGTGACGGGGATGCGGTGTGACAGGTGCCGCGTGATGGTGACGACGGCTCATCCGTTCGCGAGTGACGGGCACTGCCATACGACGGTTGTGATTCCCGCGGTGTCGCCGTCCACGGTGTTGCGGTCCCCGGACGCCTGATGCTGCAACGACAGGTCGCCGAGGCAGAGGCTCCGACCAGCGGCGATACCGGTCGGCATGCGAGTCTCGGTGCCGCGCTCGGCCCTGTGGCCAGAGGCTTCGTGAACGATTTTGCGGACCTGTCGTCGCAGGACTGGGAGAGACGATCGCGTCGTATGGCGGGGCGATGCTCGTGGGGCTTCGGCCCGGGTGTTCAAGTGGGTTGCTGTGGTCTATTTGTCGATGTCGCCTACGACGAAGAACATGGAGCCGAGGATGGCGACCATGTCGGCGACGAGTTGGCCTTTCAGCATTTCGGGGAGGACCTGGATGTTGTTGAAGCTGGCGCTGCGGAGTTTGAGGCGCCAGGGGGTCTTCTCGCCGCGGGAGACGAGGTAGTAGCCGTTGAGGCCGAGGGGGTTCTCGGTCCAGGCGTAGGTGTGCCCGAAGGGGATCTTGAGGATTTTGGGGAGGCGCTGGTTGACGGGGCCCGGGGGGAGGTCGGCCAGGCGGTCGAGGCAGGCGTCGGCCAGGTCGAGGGAGGCGAGTGCCTGGTCGTGGAGGCATTCGAAGCGGGCGAGGCAGTCGCCTTCGGTGCGGGTGACGACGGGGACGTCGAGTTCGCCGTAGGCGAGATAGGGCTCGTCGCGGCGGAGGTCGAAGTCGACGCCGGAGGCGCGGGCGATGGGGCCGCTGACCCCGTACTGCAGGATCTGCTCGCGGGTGAGGACGCCGACGCCGCGGGTGCGGGCGCGGAAGATCTCGTTGTCCATGATGAGGCCGGACAGGTCGGGCATCCGGGAGCGGACGAGGGCGACGGCCCGGCGGGTGCGCTCCAGCCAGCCCAAGGGCAGGTCCTCTTTCAGCCCGCCGACCCGGTTGAACATGTAGTGCATCCGGCCGCCGGAGACCTCCTCCATGACCCGTTGCAGTTCCTCGCGTTCTCGGAAGGCGTAGAACATCGGCGTGATCGCCCCCACCTCCAGCGGGTAGGAGCCGAGGAACATGAGATGGTTCAGCACCCGGTTGAGCTCGGCGAGCAGGGTGCGCGCCCACACCGCGCGCACCGGCACCTCCATGCCGAGCAGGCGTTCGGCGGCCAGCACGACGCCCAGTTCGTTGGCGAAGGCCGACAGCCAGTCGTGCCGGTTGGCCAGCACGATGATCTGCCGCAGGTCGCGTACCTCGAAGAGCTTCTCGGCGCCGCGGTGCATGTACCCGATGATGGGCTCGGCCGACTCGATGAGCTCGCCGTCCAGGGCCAGGCGCAGCCGCAGGACGCCGTGGGTGGAGGGATGCTGCGGTCCGATGTTGAGGATCATGTCCTCGGTCGCCAGCTCCCGGGCCCCGGCACCGATCCCGAAGGTGCGTGTCTCCATAGTCGTCATGCTCGCAGACTCCGCCGCTGAGCACGTATCCGTGTCCGCAGTCGGGAGGTACCGGTGAGATCGGTGTCGAAAAAGAGATGTTTCCGGTTGACTGGTACTCGATGAACGAGCAGCAGCCGCAGATCCTGCCTCCGCAGCCCTACCGCCAGCGCACCAGGGAAGAGGCTTTCACCCCGCCCGAGGGCGCGAGCTGGTGGCGGATCTCCTCGCGTTACAAGTGGCACCGGCGGACGGTCGCGCTGATCGTCGCGGTGCTCGCCGGTCCGCTCGGCGCGTTCGTGGTGGCCCGCACCGGCGGCACGCCGGGCGCGGCCATCTGGAGCCTGGCGGCGTTGCTGGCGCTCGCCCTGGCCTGGGTGGTGGCCGAGCAGTCCTACCAGGCGTGGGGGTTCCTGGAACGCAAGGACGACCTGGTCATCACCTCCGGGGTGTTCCTGCGCCGGATCGTCATCGTCCCCTACGCCCGCATGCAGTTCGTGGACGTCACCTCGGGCCCGCTGGAGCAGGTGTTCGGGTTGGCGACGGTCAGGTTGAACACCGCGGCCGCCACCACCGACGCCTCGATCCCCGGCCTTCCCGTCGCGGTCGCCGACCAGTTGCGCGACCGGCTGGCGGCGCGGGGGGACCAGGGGGCCGGCCTGTGAACCCGGTCTACCCGTGGTACCGCCAGCCCGGTCCCGTCCCCCGTCCGACGGTGCCGGTGCACCGGCTGCACTGGGCGACCGCGCCGCTGCGCTCCTTGAACATCGTGGTCGTCTACTTCGTCCTGATCGGCATGTGGCTGCTGCTGGACACCGGTGAGGCAGGCGAGATCACGGTGCCTCCCGTCCGGATCGTGCTCTTCCTCCTGGTCTCCTTCCCGGTGGCGCTGGTGGCGGGCGCGGTCGGGTTGTGGACGTGGTGGGCCGTGCGGTTCTGGATCGACGGCGATGACCTGGTCGTCGACACCGGTCTGGTGCGCAGCCGGATCCGGCGGATCCCGCTGTCGCGGATGCAGGGCGTCGATGTGGTGCGGCCGCTGCTGGGCCGGGTGCTGGGCCTGGCGGAGGTGCGGCTGGAGCTGGCCGGTGGCAGCTCGGCGGAGATCACGCTGCGGTATCTGGGCGCGCGGCGTGCCCAGGAGCTGCGGGCCGAGCTGGTGGCGCTGGCAGCGGGGCTGCCCGCGCACACGCCGGAGGCGCCGGAGCGCCCGTTCTGCCGGGTGGGTTTCGGTGTGCTGTTCGCCTCGCTGGCGCTGCGGATCCCGGTGCTGCTGTCCTTCGTGCTGTTCGTCGTCCTCATCGCGTTCGGGATCGTCGCGAAGGAGCTGGCGGTGCTGGGCGTGGCACTCCCGATCCTGCTGGGCCTGTGCCGTGAGGTGGTCGCGCCGCTGGTGCGGTACACCGGGTTCCGCTCGTCGCTGTCCCCCGACGGGATCAGGCTGCGGTTCGGCCTGATGGAGAGCCGGCTGCAGACCGTGCCGCCGGGCCGGATCCAGGCGCTTCGCGTGGTGGAGCCGTGGCTGTGGCGGTCCTTCGGCTGGGCGCGGCTGGAGATGACGGTCGCCGGTTACGGGGGCGAGCGCCAGACGCTGTCCTCGACGCTGCTGCCGGTGGGTCCGCGGGAGGCGGCTTTCGCGCTGGTCTCGGAGGTCTTCCCGGGCGTCTCGCTCCAGGGCGTCGAGCTGACGTCCGCGCGGTCGCGGTGGCGCGATCAGGACGCGGCGGGTCTGTCGCGGGAGGCGTTCCTGTCACGCAGGGGCAGGTTCTGCCGGACGTGGGACGTGGTGGACTTCGCGCGGGCGCAGTCGGTGCGGCTGACGTCCTCGCCGCTGCAGCGGCTGCTGGGGCTCGGCACTGTCCATGTGGACGTCCCTCCGGGTCCGGTCCAGGTGGCGGCGGTCGACTGGGAGCTGGCGGGGGCGCGGAACCTGGCGGACGAGGCGGTGGGGCGTGCCCGGACGGCGCGGGGCAGGTCGGGGCAGTTGGAGCGCTGGGCCGGCGGGATCTGACGGCGGACAGGAGAAGGCCGGAGCCCCCGAAGGGTCCCCGGCCGGGAACGCTGGTGTGGATTAATCGAAGAACCGGATGGAGTTCCTGTTCTGGCTGTCCTCGCAGAACGCCGTGGTGGGGCTGAGCACCGGCACGATCTCGATCGGGATGATGTTGGTGCCGCAGATGTTCAGCGAGATCAGGCGGTTGGCGATGCCGTTGTCGTCGACGCTGGTCGGGCTGACGACGTTCGGGCCCCGGTCGCCGCGGCCGAAGCCGGGGCCGAAGCCCGGGCCGCCCGGGTGGGCGCTGGCGGGGCTGACGGAGGCGAGAACGCCGACCGCGGAGAGAGCGAGCGCG
>JAFACJ010001068.1 GCA_023425615.1 Actinomycetes bacterium | reverse complement strand
GACGGCCTCCCGCCCCGGCTCGCCGAGCTGATGCCGCGGTCCGTCAAGGACCCCGACGGCGAATGGGAGACCGTGCACATCGACGGCATGGCCTTCCGCCGCAAGCTGCCCACCAGCGCCGTCCAGGAGTTCCTCGACGCCACCCACCGCGCCCCGGGCGCCCACGACCTCGCCCTCCGCATGAAGGACCTCGACGAAGAGGGCGTCTGGGGCGAGCTGGTCTTCCCGTCCCTGGGCATGTGGAGCAGCTCGTTCCGCACCGCCGAGGCCCTGCGCGAGGCCCTGAAGGTGAGCAACGACTGGGCCTTCGAGACGATCGAGAAGCACTCCCCCCGACTCGTCACCACCGGGCAGGTCTCCACCCTGGACATCGGCGACGCCGTCGCCGAACTCGAACGCATCGCCGAGATGGGCTACCGTGCCGTCTACCTGCCGGTGCAGCCCCACCCCTTGCAGAAGGACTACAACCGCAAGGAATGGGAGCCCTTCTGGGCCGCGGCCGAGGCGGCCGGCATCGTCATCGCCTTCCACATCGGCACCGACCCGGTGGACCTGAGCAAGGGCAACCACGCCGAGGTCAAGTTCCGCGGCCCGGGCGGAGCGGTGCTGAACTACACCGAGACCTCCTTCGGCGGCCAGCGCGCGGTGATGAAGCTCGTCGCCTCCGGCGCCCTCGACCGGCACCCCGACCTCAAGGTCCTCGTCTCCGAGGGCGGCGCGACCTGGGTCCCGTTCATCGCCGACCGCATGATCGAGGGCTACCGCCAGCACCACATGGCCGTCTTCCCCAAGCTCAAGCGCGACATCCGGGAGACCATCTACACCCAGGTCTACGCCTCCTTCCAGCACGACGCCTCCGCCGTCGCCGTCGCCCAGTACATGGGCTACAACAACGTCATGTGGGGCAGCGACTACCCCCACATGGAAGGCACCTACGGACACACCCAGCAGACCCTGCACGAACTCTTCGACGGAGTCGACCCGAAGGTCAGGGAACGCATCACCGTGGGCGCCTTCCAGGAGCTGTTCCCGTCCGTGCCCCCGGTGCCCGCCGCCGCCTGACGCACCCGCCCCGACGAAGGAGAACCGATGAGCGACAACGTCATGTACGACACCCCGCTGGAGTTCATGAACGACGCGGCGGCCAGATCCGACGAATGCGTCGCCCAGTCGGTGATCCCCCTCGAGGACGGCACCTACCGATGCGCCTGCACCTGCGAGCACTGGGAGATCACCGCCGAGAGCGTCGAGGCGGGCCTCTTCCACGCCCGTCTCCACACGGGCGCCGAGAGCGCAGAATAACCGCAAGACCCGAAGGCCGCCCCTCCCTCCCGGGGCGGCCTTCCCTTATCAGGCAGCCGACTCCTCCCCGAAGCCCGGCGAGCCGCCGTTCACCACGCCACCGAGAGAGCGAAGGCCATGCGAGCGGCGTTGAACCGCGGCGCGGTCCCTGCCTCCCGCAGCTCTGTACGGGCCAACGGCGCACCCGGACAGCGGCGCAGAACCGAGGTGACCGGCGCGGCCGCGTGTGATGTCGAGGCGGCTGTTGCCGGGGAGCCGCCGCCCATCTCACCGGTCGACTGCGGGACCTAGGGACCGTCGAACAGGCGAAGAACCTCGCCCTCCGTATCTCCGGACAGGCGCCCTTGGACGATCCGTCGGAGATCGCCTCGCTGATCAGGTAGCTCCGAGAGGCCGGTGAACCGTTGGAGGAACTTTCTCGGTCCGCCGGACATCGAAGGGACCATGAACTGGGTCGGGAGCGGGCTGGTGGCGCTGGCCGGGGTGATGGCGGCCGAACTCATCTTGGTAGGGGTACAGCGGCTGCGCTTGGCCCGGAGCGGCGATCCGATTCCAGAGCTCGTCGGGGAACTGCTCACGGGGGCCGAAGCGGAGACGGAGTCGCTGCGGATCGAAGGCCAGTCGGCTCCGGAGGGGTGGGTGACCGCCGGGCAGAGCCGGGAATCGCTGGAGAAGAGCGTCCGGCGGAACATCCTGCGGGAGATCGACCGAGCGGTACGGATACGGATGGCCGTTGCGGCGATCGTGTGGCCGTTGGCGACCGTATGCATGGTCCTGGGCCGGTTCTCGTGGATGCAAGCGCTCATCTTGGTCATCCCCGCCGTTCTGGTGAACGGGTCGGTGGTGGGTCTCATCTCCCGTGCCGTGGTGGGACGCGAGCGACGCCGATCGGACTGACCCGCCCCGGGGCCAAAGGTGATCAAGTGAGAACCCGGCTCACGGTCCTTTCCCTGTCGTCCCTTCAGATGAGAAGTACTCCTTCGACGAGATCGCGGCGGCTCCGCCGGGTTCCCGACACCAGCCGTGTCTTCTGCGTGGGCATCGACTACCGCTCCCACGCGGACGAGGCCAAGCGGGGCGCCGGCCTCGAACGAGCCGGGGCTCGGCTGGGAGGTCGAGGTCGAAGGTGTCAGTGTGCTCCGCGACACCTTCGTGCCGTGCTGAGGCACGCTTCCAGCGGAGGACTGCTGGCCAAGCACCGCGAGAGGCAAAGCAGTCCTCGGGTGCGGTCCATGGGTCGCCGCTTCAAGAGCGTGGTGGATCTGGCGGTGACGTCGGCGCTGGGCGGTGGCTGTTCGGCCGGTATCGCGGTGTTGCGGTCTTCGACCGGGTCCCGCCGTCAGATCGTCGGGTTCAGGCCGGCGAGGGCGGCGCTGCCCGTCCAGAGTTCGGCGGCCTTGGCCTCGTCGTAGGACTCCTGGGAGGAGCGGCGCTCTCGCGTGCCCTCGAAGTAGCGGCCGGTGACGCCGTCCAGGGAGGGGTCCAGGATGAGACGGGCCAGGTTGCGGCCGGACGTGCGGGGAGTGTGGGCGTTGATGGGCAGGAGGACGAGCATCGGGAGCAGGTAGCGCCACATGAAGCGGTAGAGCGCGCCGCGGCCGCCGGCCAGGCCCGTGCCGGGCATCAGGCCGGGGTCGAAGGCGTTGACCGTGATCCCGCTGTCTCCGAGCCTGCGCGCCAGTTCGTAGACGGCCATGACGATGCACAGCTTGCTGGTCGTGTAGCGGCGGCGTCCGTCCTCCTTGCCGGTCTCCGTGGGGTGCGCGAGCGTCGCGACGTCGGCGTACCGGGGGGCGGGCGCACCCGTCGACTGCTCCGGGTCATGCGTCGCGCTCGACACGAAGACGATCCGCGCCTGTTCCGCCAGTTGCGGCAGCAGCTCGTTGACCAGGACGAAGTGCGCGAGGTAGTTGACCGCGAACGTCTCCTCGAACCCGTCCCGGGTGTAGTGCAGCCCTCCTTCGCCGTGCGACACCCCCGCGTTGCAGACGACGCCGTGCACGGGCGGCAACCCCAGCTCCGGCAGTTCGCGCACGAACCGCCGTACCTCCTCCAGCGAGGCCAGATCGGCCTTCACCGGAACGACCCTGCCGCCTGTCTCCTTCTCCAGCCTCGCCGCGGCCTCCCCCGCCCGCTCCTGCTCCCGGTCCACCAGCGCGACGCACCACCCGCCGCCCGCCGAGGCGATCGCCCTGGCCGTCTCCAACCCCAGCCCTCCGGCCCCGCCGGTGATGACGACCGTGCGCTCCATCGTTCAGTCCTCCGTCACGCCGGCGAGGTTCGCGTCGTCGCCGAGATAGGTCCCGTACCCCTCGGCCACCAGCGGGCCGTCGAAGATCAGCACCTCGTTGACCAGGCCGCCCTTCTGGTTGCGGTAGTTGATGACCAGGCAATCGACACCGACGTAGGAGCCGAGAACCTCGAACCGCAGGTCCGGGATGCGCCGCAGCCCTTCCGCCCAGTAGGCGCGCAACGCCGCCTTGCCCCGGATGATCCCGTCTCCGCCGAGAAGCTGCGCCGCGACCGGCGAACGGAACGTCACGTCCTCCGTGAAATGGGACAGCACCGCGTCCACGTCATGGGCGTTCCATGACGCCGCCCAACCGTCCACGAACTTCCGTGCCGCGACATGATCCATACGCACCATGATGTCCGACACGCCCGGGCTCCGCCAGGAGTTCGGGATCTCCCGCGGGACCGCGGAACCGCGGGATCCAGGGCGCCGGTCTGGAGCTCGCGGACGCCTACGCCGTCCAGCTCATCGGCGTCCGGCGGCGGGAGCGGCGGGGTGACCGCCAGGTCGGCCTCAAGCTCGGCTTCACCGGCAGGGAGAAGGCCGAGCAGATGGGTGTCTCGGACGTCATCATCGGCGTCCTCACCGAGGAGATGCGGGTGCCGGACGGCGGGACGCTGGACCTCGGACCGCTGATCCACCCCCGCGTCGAACCCGAGGTCGCCTTCCTGCTCTCCGGCGTGCACGGGCACCGCGTCCTCTCCGGGACCGTCGTCCGCGCGGGCGCCGCGACGGCGGCGGTCCCGCTCCCGCAGGGCGCGCACGTCACCGCCGCCATCGACGGCCTCGGCACCGTCTCCCTCACGACCGCCGGCTGACCCCCACCACCGGGCCCGTGCTCGCCCCGGCTCGCCGCCCGACACGCGGGCGGCGAGAAGTTCCTCCGGTGGCGCCCGTAGCGCGTCTCGTGGACGGTACAAGGAGGCCGCGGGGCCTGGGAC
>JAFACJ010001039.1 GCA_023425615.1 Actinomycetes bacterium | reverse complement strand
CGCGCTCGGCGGCACGAGCGCCGACCTGCTCAAGGCCGGCTCCATCGAGGGCTGCTCCCTGGCGGGCACGATCCGCTCCGACACGGCGGAGCCGCCCGCCGAGCTGCTCAGCGGCACCGACGTTCTCGTCGAGGCCGCGGGGGCGCAGGCGGCCCGCGCCTGGGTCCCGCGGGCGATCGCGGCAGGGGTCGACGTCGTCCTCTGCTCGTGCGGCGTCCTCGCCGACCTGGACTTCACCCGGGAACTGGCGGACGGCGCCGGCACCGGACGGTTGCTCGTGCCTTCCGGTGCGATCGGCGGGCTCGACCTGTTCGCCGCCGCGAGCCGCGCCCTGGCCGCGCCCCCCGGACGGCCCATCGGCGACCGGCCGGTACGGACCTCGGTGGTGCTGACCACGACGAAGCGCCCGTCAGCGCTCGGCGTCGAGGCCGACCGTCCGATCGAGGTCTTCCGCGGTTCGGCGCGGACCGCGGCGCTGGCGCACCCCAAGACCGCCAACGTCGCGGTCGCCCTGGCCCTGGCCACCCTCGGGCTGGACGACGTCACCGTGGTGATGGTCGCCGATCCCGCCGCCTCCCGGACCCGGCACCTGGTGACGATGTCGTCGCCGCTCGGTGAGTACGAGCTGAGCGTGACCAACACGGTCGCGCCCGGCTCCGGGGGCCGGACCTCCGCCGTCACCCCCTGGTCGGTGGTCACCCTGCTGGAGTCGCTGGCCGCCGGCCACGGCGCCGGACTGCTGGTGACCCCCTTCCGGGACAACGATCTCCGTCACGACACCGAGGACAGAACATGAGCACAACGGCGACCAGCACCCCGGCGAAGGACGAGAAGAGTTGGACACCGGACGGCACCCTGCTGCGCATGCAGGGCGTCGACATGCGCTTCGGCACCGGCGTGCACGCGGTGGACGGCGTGGACCTGGCCGTGCGGCGCGGTGAGTTCGTCTCCATCGTGGGCCCTTCCGGCTGCGGCAAGAGCACGCTGCTGCGGATCGCAGCGGGCCTGGAGACCCGGACCGGCGGGCGCATGCACGTATCCACCGACGCCATCGGCTACGTGTTCCAGGACCCGACCCTGCTGCCCTGGCGCACGGTGATGGGCAATGTGGAGCTGTGCGCCCAGTTGCAGCACCTGGCCAAGACGGAGCGGCGGAAGAAGGCGCAGGCGGCGATCGAGATGGTCGGGCTCAAGGGTTTCGAGGCCAACTACCCGAGCCAGCTGTCCGGCGGCATGAGGATGCGCGCCAGCCTGGCCCGGGCGCTGACCCTGGACCCGGAGCTGTTCCTCTTCGACGAGCCGTTCGGCGCGATCGACGAGATCACCCGGGAGCGGCTGAACGGCGAGCTGCTGCGCATCTTCCGCGCCCAGCGCTTCGCCGGTGTCTTCGTCACGCACTCGATCGCCGAGGCGGTGTTCCTCTCCACCCGGGTGGTGGTGATGTCGGCACGGCCGGGCCGCATCGTCGGAGACTTCGCCATCCCGTTCGACGCGCACCGCGAACCCTCGCTGCGCGCCGACGCCGCCTTCGCCCGGCTGACCGGCGAGATCGGCGAATGCCTGCGGGCCGCCGCATGAGCACGCAGCCCGCCGCCCGGACCGAACCCGAGCCCAGCACGGAAGACAGCACAGTGACCATCACCGGCACCCCGGCCGCCGCTGCGGTGGCGGCTTCGAAGACACCCGTCGCGGCCGCGAAGAAGTCACGCGGCCTGACCGGCACGCTGAAGACCGTCCTGCCCCCGATCGGCGTCCTCATCACCGCCATCGGCATCTGGTACCTGGTCTCCTACCTGATGCTGTCGGAGCGCCGCAGGTTCCTGCTCCCGCCCCCGCACGAGGTGGTCGAGGTCGGGATGCTCGACTGGGGGAACCTCAAGGAGATCCTCGACGGCCTGTGGATGACCACGATCGTGGCGCTGTCCGGCTTCGCCATCGCGATCGGCGTCGGCACCGTGTTCGCGATCATGATGTCGCAGGCGAAGTGGGTGGAGCGCTCGTTCTACCCGTACGCCGTGATCCTCCAGACCCTCCCCATCCTGGCGATGACCCCGCTCGTCGGACTGTGGTTCGGTTACGGCCTGTCCAGCCGCATCATCATCTGCACGATCCTCGGCCTGTTCCCGATCATCACCAGCACCCTGTTCGGCCTGAAGTCGGTCGAGCCGAGCCAGCGCGACCTGTTCAAGCTGATGAAGACCGGCCGCCTGGAGCGGTTCTGGCGGCTTGACCTCCCCTCCGCCCTGCCGAGCATCCTCACCGGTCTGCGCACCTCGGGCGGACTCGCCGTGATCGGCGCGATCGTCGCCGACTTCTTCTTCCGCCAAGGCGAACCGGGCATCGGCCGGCTGCTCGACGTCTACCGCACCAACCTGGAGACCGAAAGGCTCTACACGGCGCTGATGTTCTCGTCACTGCTCGGCGTGGCGCTGTTCGTCCTGAACACGATGATCACGCAGCGGGTCCTGAGGAACTGGCACGCCTCCGCCCGGGACTGACCGCGCACCTCCCCAGTGCTCCGAGCCGCTCCCAGCGGGCTCAGCCCTGCCCTGAAACAGCTCCGCCCTACCCCCCCTTCCGCCTCATCGCCGTGAGCGGACGGTCCCGAATAAGGAGAACCATGAACCGCAAGATGTTCCTCATCGTGCCGGCAGTGCTGGTGCTCGCCGCGACGGCCGCCTGCGGAGGCGGAGGCGATGAATCGGACGCCGCGCCCGGTTCCGGTACCGGCGCCCTGGTCGACGCCGGCTGCCCCTCGACCATCGCGATCCAGACCAGCTGGTTCCCCGAGGCCGAGTACGGCGGCATGTACAACCTGATCGGCCCGGACGGCAGGTTCGACAAAGGCTCCGGCGTCTACTCCGGCGATCTCGGTGGCGTGACGGTCGAGGTCCGCGCGGGCGGCCCGCTGACCGGCAACCAGCAGGTCACCACGCAGCTCTACAC
>JAFACJ010001000.1 GCA_023425615.1 Actinomycetes bacterium | reverse complement strand
GCGCAGCCTGGCCACCGCCATCTCGACGGCGTGCTCGTCGGCCTGCGGCCGTCCGCCGTCGCGGCCCGTCCAGCCCGAACCCGCGGCCACCACCCGGGAGGGCAGCACCCCGCACAGCTCGGCGCGGGAGACCACATGGCCGGGGCGGCGCGCCAGCGCGCGCAGGATCGCCATCGGAGCCGGCGCGATCGGCTTGAGCTGGCCGTCGATGACGACGGCGTGGCCGCGCAGCTCCAGCGCGTGACCGCGCACGTGCAGCCTTCGGGAGCGGCGGACCGGCAGGTTCTCCACCAGCGCCCGCACCAGGGCGCCGATACGGGCGCGCTCCGGCTGCACCGTCGGCACACCGCGCTCGGTGAGCGCGAACGCCGTGACCGGACCGACGCACGCGGCCACCACATGGGTGCGCAGCGCCTCGATCAGGGCATCCTCAAGGCCGTCCTCGGCGGCCACCGCCAGGGTCGCGGTCACCGCCGGCGCGCTGGTGAAGGTGATCGCATCGACGGTGCCGGCGACGGCCTGACCGACCAGCCGCCGCAGCGGCGTGGAGTCGTCGGTCCGCGACCAGCGGTACACCGGCACCTCGATCACCTCGGCGCCGCGTCCGCGCAGCGCGTCGGTGAACTCCGGGAGCGGCTCGCCGTAGAGCTGCACCGCGATACGGGTGCCCTCCAGGTCGAACCCCAGCAGGTACTTCAGCACCTCCTCGCAGCTCTCTGACTCCGGCGACCACTCCTCCTGGAGGCCCGCCGAGCGGATCGCGCCGCGGGCCTTGGGACCGCGCGCCAGGATCTTGACCTTGCCGAGCCGCTCGATGAGCCCCTCGCGCAGGCCCCACCCGTCGGCGGTCTCCAGCCAGGCGCGGAACCCGATCCCGGTGGTGACCACGACGTAGTCCAGCGGACGGTTCAAGCAGTCCTCGGTCGCGTGCAGCAGTTCGGCATCGTCCTGGAGCGGGACCAGCCGGATCGCCGGGGCGTGCACGACCCGCGCGCCACGGCGTTCCAGCAGTGCCGCCAGTTCCTCATGCCGGCGGGCCGCTGTCACCCCGACGGCGAACCCCGAGAGGGGTTCACTGTTCAGCACACCCGCCTGAATCGTCACGTCATCACTTCCACACGGTCGCCGTTGAGCCTGATGGAAAAGGTGGGAACGGAGGTGCCCGGGTCATCCAGGCACAGTCCGCTGGTGAGGTCGAAGACCTGCTTGTACATGGGGGACGCCACCGTCGGAGCCCCGCCACGGGTGCCCAGGATGCCCCGGGACAGAACGTAGGCGCCGCTGAAGGGGTCGTAGTTCGACAACGCGTACAACGAGCCGTCGTAGGTGCGGAAGAGGGCGACCTGCCGGCCGTCCACCAGCGCGCACGCTCCCCGCTCGGGCAGCAGCTCGTCGTAGGCGCACACGTCGACCCAGGTGGCAACGGTGGTCACCGTCATTTGCTGATCACCTCCAGGCTGGTACCGGCCACCAGGACCGGCTTGATCTGGTCACGCTCGACCTCGAACGCGATGCTCGGGTCGGGGGTGTCGGGCGCGTTGACGAAGGAGACGAACCGGCGCAGCAGCTCCGGGTCGTTCAGGGTGTCGTTCCACTCATCGGAGTAGGCGGCCACGTGCCGTGCCATCGCGGCGTCGAGCTCG
Source organism: Actinomycetes bacterium (assembly GCA_023425615.1). Taxonomy (GTDB): domain Bacteria; phylum Actinomycetota; class Actinomycetes; order Streptosporangiales; family Streptosporangiaceae; genus Actinocorallia. The sequence goes on along the minus strand of JAFACJ010001000.1, from coordinate 1,817 downwards.
GCGCAGATGCCCAGCCTGTCGTCGATGATGACCTCGCGCAGGTAGTCGACGCCGCCCTCCAGCGACTCCAGCCAGACGGACGTGCGCTGCAACCGGTCGGCGGTCCTGATGTAGAACATCAGGAACCTGTCGATGCAGGTGATCAGCTGCTCGTCGGTCAGGTCGCTGGCGAACAGGTCGGCGTGGCGGGGCCGCATACCGCCGTTGCCCGCCAGATAGAGGTTCCAGCCCTTCTCGGTGGCGATGACGCCGAAGTCCTTGGACTGGGCCTCGGCGCACTCGCGGGCGCAGCCGGAGACCGCGGACTTCAGCTTGTGCGGGGAGCGCAGGCCGCGGTAGCGCAGCTCCAGCCTGATCGCCATGCCGACGGAGTCCTGGACGCCGTAGCGGCACCAGGTGGAGCCGACGCAGGACTTCACCGTCCGCAGCGACTTGCCGTAGGCGTGGCCCGACTCGAACCCCGCGTCCACGAGGCGCTTCCAGATCCGCGGGAGCTGCTCGACGCGGGCGCCGAACAGGTCGATGCGCTGCCCGCCGGTGATCTTGGTGTAGAGGCCGAAGTCGCGGGCGACCTCGCCGATCACGATGAGCTTCTCCGGGGTGATCTCGCCGCCGGGGATGCGCGGCACCACCGAGTAGGTGCCGTTCTTCTGCATGTTGGCGAGGAAGTGGTCATTGGTGTCCTGGAGCGCGGCCTGCTCGCCCTTCAGGACGTGCCCGTTGCCGAGGCTGGCCAGGATCGAGGCGACGGCGGGCTTGCAGATGTCGCAGCCGCGCCCGGTGCCGTGCTCGGCGATGAGCCTGCTGAAGGTGGTGATCCGGCGGACCCGCACGATGTCGAACAGCTCGGCCCTCGAGTACTCGAAGTGCTCGCAGATGGCCTTGCTGACCTCGATGCCCGCCGCGGCCAGCTCGGCGTCCAGCAGCCTCTTCACCAGCGGCACGCAGCTCCCGCAGCTGGTGCCGGCGCGGGTGCAGCCCTTGACCGCGGGGACGTCGCGCAGCTCCCGCTCGGCGATGTCGCCGCGGATCCTCTCGGCCGTGACGTTGTTGCACGAGCAGATGACCGTCGAGCCGGGCAGGTCGCCGCCCGCGGCCTCGGTGCCGCCGAAGAGCATCTGCTCGGGCTCGCCCGGCAGCCGCCCGCCGACGTAGGCGCGCAGCGTGGAGTAGGACTCCGCGTCGCCGACCAGGACACCCCCGAGCAGCGTCCGGGCGTCGTCGCTGATCAGCAGCTTCTTGTAGACACCGGCGACCGGGTCGGTGTAGGTGACGCCCAGGGCGTCGGCGAACGGGTCGCCGAAGCTCGCCACGTCCACGCCCATCAGCTTCAGCTTGGTCGACAGGTCGGCGCCTTCGAAGGAGGCGTTGCTGTCGCCGTTCAGCAGGTGGTCGGCGACGACCTCGGCCATGGTGAAGCAGGGGCCGACCAGGCCGTAGACCATGCCGCCGATCAGCGCGCACTCGCCGATGGCGTAGATGTCGGGGTCCTCGGTGCGGCAGGCGGCGTCCACCACGATGCCGCCGCGCTCGCCGACCCGCAGGCCGCACTGGCGGGCCAGCTCGTCGCGGGGGCGGATGCCGGCGGAGAACACCACGACCTCGGCGTCGATCTCCGTGCCGTCCTGGAGCACGACCTTGGCGACCGCGCCGTCCGGGCCGGGGGCCAGGCGCGCCATCGGGGTGCCCGCGTGCACCGCCATGCCCAGTGCCTCGATGTGCCGGCGCAGCATGGCGCCGCCGCCCTCGTCGAGCTGGCGCGGCATCAGCCAGGGCGCGACCTCCACGACGCCGCTGGCCAGGCCCAGGCCCTGGAT
>JAFACJ010000953.1 GCA_023425615.1 Actinomycetes bacterium | reverse complement strand
CTCCCAGGGTGTGAGGTACTTCACTTAACCACTTATCAGACAAGCAGGCAAGCGTTAGGATCGTCCGCATGGACCCGACTGTTTTCCGCGCGGTGACCCGCACCCCGCTGAGCCTGCTGGTCTCGGGGCAGGTGCGGGAGCTGATCCTGTCCGGCGCGCTGCCGGTCGGCACCGAGCTCCCGAGCGAGAAGGACCTCGCCGACCGGTTCGGCGTGTCGCGCTCGACCGTGCGCGAGGCCGTCCGCATCCTCCAGGCCAAGGGGCTGATCAGCGGCGGCGACACCGTCTCCACCGCCAAGCCGCGGGTTTCCGGCTCGCTCGCCTCCGGCAGCGCGTCCGAGGCGCTGGAGAGCGCGCTGCGCCTCGGCAGCGTCCCGCTCGGCGACTTGGTGGAGCTGCGACTGGCGCTGGAGGGCGCGGCCGTCGCGAAGCCCGGGTCCGCGGGCCTCGACGAGGCGCGGGAAGCGCTGGAGGCCATGCGCGCGCCCGGCGTCGACGTCGCCGCCTTCCACGAGGCCGACGTGCGCTTCCACATCTGCCTGGCCGGCGCGGGCGGCAACACCGCTTTCGCGCTCGTCATGACGGCCCTGCGCGACGCGATCGGCGGCCACCTCCTCGCCGCGCTCGACCGCCTGGACGACCCGCGGCCGACCCTCGCCCGGCTCACCGCCGAGCACGCCGCGATCCTCGACGCCGTCGAGAACGGCGCGGGCGAACGCGCGGCGGAGCTGATGCGCGCGCACATCTGGGACTTCTACTCCTCGGCGCTGTCGTGAGCCTCCTGTCCGCGCTGACCGCGGCCGTCCCCGACGTCGTCACCGACCCCCAGGTGCTCACCGCCTACCGGTCCGACCAGATGGCGCTCGCCGCGGCGGGCGAACCGCTCGTCCTCGTGCGCGCCCGCACCGTCGCCGACGTGTCGGCGGTCCTGCGGCTCGCCTCCGCGCACGGCGTTCCGGTCGTGACGCGCGGCGCGGGCTCGGGCCTGGCGGGCGGCGCGAACGCCGTCGACGGGTGCGTGGTGCTGTCCGTCGCAGCGATGGACGAGATCATCGCCATCGACGCGGACGCGCGCACCGCCACCGTCCAGTGCGGCGTCCTGGGCGGCGCGCTCGCCGAGGACGTCGCCGCCCGGGGCCTGTGGTACCCGCCCGACCCGGCGAGCAAGGCGTTCTCCACCATCGGCGGGAACATCGCCACCAACGCGGGCGGCGGCTGCTGCCTGAAGTACGGCGTCACCGGCGACCACGTCGCGGCGCTGACGGCCGTGCTGCCGTCGGGCGAGGTCATCCGCACCGGCGGGCGGCAGCGCAAGAACGTCGCGGGCCTCGACCTCACCCGGCTGCTCGTCGGGTCGGAGGGCACGCTCGCCGTCATCGTCGAGGCGACGCTGCGGCTGCGCCCGGCCCCGCGCCCGCCCGCGACGCTCGTGGCGTTCTTCGCCGCGGTCGAGGACGCCGCCGAAGCCGTCGGCGCGATCCAGGCGTGCGGCGACCCGTCGCTGCTGGAGCTGATGGACCGCACCACGATCGGCGCGGTCGAGCGCGCCACCCGGATGGGCCTCGACACCGGCGCGGGCGCGCTGCTGATCGTGCAAACCGACGAGCCCGACCCCGACGCAGCCCTCGCCCGCTACACCGCGGCCTGCGCCAAAGCCACCGACCTCACGAGCACCACCGACCCGGCCGAGGGCGAGCAGTTCCTCGCCGCCCGCCGCCAGGCCCTGCCCGCGCTGGAGCGGCTCGGCCCCACCCTGCTGGACGACGTCGCGGTGCCGCGGTCCGCGCTCGCGCCGATGATCGCCGCGATCCAGGAGACCGCCGAGCGGCACGCCGTCACGATCGGCACCTTCGGCCACGCGGGCGACGGCAACCTCCACCCCACGATCGTCTTCGCCCCCGACGCCGAGCCCGCCGCCCGCGCCGCGTTCGCCGACATCGTCCGCGCCGCCCTGTCCCTCGGCGGCACCATCACCGGCGAGCACGGCGTCGGCACCCTGAAGACCCCCTTCCTGACGGAGATGGTCGGGGCGACCGAACGGGCCCTGATGTCCCGCGTCAAGGCCGCCTTCGACCCCGTCGGCATCCTCAACCCGGGCAAAGCCCTCTGACCCGGGCCGCACGGCCTCCCGGAAGGCGGGAGCCGGGAGAGGACAAGGCGCGGACGCGCTGAGCACCCCACTGCGCGGACCGCCGTCCGCACCCTCGCCTTCGACGGCGGCCGGCCCGGCGTCCCGCACCGGGCCCTGCGCAACGGCGGCCTGGCAGGACTCGGGCGAGCCCGCCTCGCCCGAGAGGCCCGCGGCCTCCTGCCCTGAGCAGAGGCAGAAATGTGGGTCGCGTGTTGGGTGAATAGTGCTTTCTGTCCTGGTGTGGCCAGAGGTGTGTCGGGAGCAGGTCAGGGCGACGGGCTCCGTGAGCATGAGGCGGCTAACGCAATGATCTGGAGGGCCATCCTTGCTGCGAGACGAGTCGTCCCCCGCGTACGCGGAGCTCTTCGGGGAACTGGACTTCCGGGGGGACGACGACGCACGGTCGGTGTCGTCCCCGGCGGCCTACCTCGTCGAGCTGCTGGCCCTGATCGAGGGGACCTTCGACCGGCCCGCCCTGCTGGAGCGGCGGCCGGACCTGAAGCGGATCCTGCTCGACGGCGAGAACACCTTCACCGAGACGCCTTACCTCGACATCGTGAACGAGGTGCTCGAAGGGCTGCTCGGCGAGCGCCCCTATGACGGCCTGCGGACCCGAAGGCACCCGCTGGCCCTCCCGTTCGCGCTGGACGACGCCCGCCTCCAGCAGCACCTTGACGTCCTCCAGGTCACCCCGGAGGAGCTGTACCGGCTCTTCGCGGTGGAGCTCGACCACGACGTCCTGGCCCGCGAGCACCTGCGCCTGTCGGCCGAGGACGCCGCCGGCGTCACCACCGCGATCGGCCCCGACGAGCTGGCCCGCGCCTACGGCCTCGGCCCCGACGAGACCCTCGCGTCGCTCGACGGCGCGGAGCGCCTCGCCGCCGCCCTCGGCC
>JAFACJ010000930.1 GCA_023425615.1 Actinomycetes bacterium | reverse complement strand
AGACGGGACGGGGCGGCGCCGGACGGGGCGGGGAGGCGGGCCCAGGAGTCCTCGAAGGGTGACGCGTAGTGGGGGCTGGGCAGGTCGGAGCCGTCGTGCATCAGATCGGGGTGGGTGCGCCGCGCGTCCGCCACCACCGAGACGGGCAGGGACCTGGTGTCGTAAGGGCACACGATCCAGGCGGGGCTGCCGGCGAAGGCGAGGTTGATGACCGACTCATAGCGGGTCCACTCGGCGGTCTCCAGGCCGTCGAGCCCGTGCCACACCGGCTCGCCGATGGCGCGGATCCGCGGGTGCCGGGCGGCGTGCTCGGCGACGTAGCGGTGGTAGGCGGCCAGTGCGCGGCCGGGCGCCCGGTACCAGTCGTCCGCCCTGATGAACTCCACCCGTTCGGCGGCCTCGCCGAGCCCGTCGCGCAGCAGGGCGATGTTGGCGGGGGCGATGACGGCGAGGACGGCGTCTCCGTGTTCGAGCCCCTCCAGGCAGAACGGGATGGCCGAGGCCAGGAACTGCGCGTCGGTGTCGTAGATCAGGGCGTGGTGGGTCAGGGAGGCGGTGTCGCGGCGCCGGGCGTCGCTCATGGTGCCGGCTCCTCCTCGTCGGGGAGGACCAGGGCGGGCGACCGGGCGAGACCGGCTATCCGGATCACCCGGCACAGCATCGGCGCCAGCCCGGTGATGAGGAGGCGGCGGCCGGCGTCCAGCGACTCGGCGGTCCGCGCCAGGATCCGCAGGCCGGCGAGGTCGATGAACTCCAGGTCGCCCATGTCCACCCGCAGGTCGCCGGGGCGGGCGCAGGCGTCGCGCAGTGCCTCGGCGAACTGGTCGACGGTGTGGTGGTCGACGCTGCCGACCACCCGCAGCGTCCGCTGCCCGGCCTGGAAGGCGGGAACGATCCGCAGCGTGCCGGTGCTGCGCAGCGGGGCGAGCTCCACCGCCAGGGGGTGGCAGAGATCGACGGCGGCGAGCTGGTCGGCGTCCAGCAGCCGGGCGTCGTACTGGCAGACCGCCGAGGCGCGGCTTGCGGAGAACACCTCGGTGACCTTGGTCTCATACCGGCGGATCTGCGCGGCGTCGGGTACCCCGCGCAGCGCCCAGGCCATCTCGCCGCTGACCCGCAGCCCGGTGTACCCGGCGTCGAGGCTCTCGTGCAGCTCGCGGCGGAGGGTGCCGATCATCGCCTCGGCGTCGAAGCGGCCGGACACCGAGGAGCCGTCCCACGCGGCGACGCGCAGCTGGCCGCTGGCCAGGGCGGCGGGCACGTCGGCGGCCGCGGCCCTCAGCCACTCCCGCACGGTGTCGGGGGAGTCGCGGTCGAGGAGGTACAGGACGCGCTCGCCGCGCCGCAGCCCGTCGGCGACGTACCGGGTCGCCACGCGGCGCTGCTCGGCGTCGTCGTCGAACGCGAGGCACAGGTGGTCGCCGTGTCCGACGTCGTCGACCAGGCGTTCACGACCCGTCACTGGATCACCCTCGCTCACGGTCTTCCCGTCGGCGGCCCGGCGGATCCGGCCGGCTGCCCTCCGCTCCGGACTTCGCGCCCTCACCTTACAATCAGCCGGTTATCCGGATAAAAGCACTTACGTCCATTCAAGTGTCGTGTCGTTCACAGGAGCCCGGTTCGGTGAGCGTGACACCGGGTGCGCAGAGCCCGCTCAGCGCCTCGCGTCCGGCGGGGGTGAGCCGCAGGGCGCGGCCGGTGCGCAGGGGGACCAGCCACCCTTCCCGGACGAGGTGGCCGAGGAGGAGCCGTCCGGTGAGGCCGCCGAGATGGTGGCGGCGCTCGGTCCAGTCGAGGCAGGCGCGGGCCAGGGGCCTGCGGGAGCGGGAGGGGGGCTCCGCGCCGAGGAACCCGGCGAACCAGGCGCGGCCCTCGCCGGTCAGGGCCAGCCCGTCCGGGTCCAGGACGCCGCGGAGGACCAGGCCGTCGGCGAGGGCGACGCCGAGGGCGCCGGCGAGATGGTCGTAGCAGGTGCGGGCGAAGGCCAGCGACCGTTCGGCGCGGTGGGCGCGCAGCGAACCCGGCGCGGCGGCGGGAGGAGGGGAGAAGGCGACGAGGCTCTCGATCAGCGCCGCGGCGGAGGGACCGGCGAGCCTGACATAGCGGTGCCTGCCCTGCCGCTCCTCGGCGAGCAGGCCACCGGCCACCAGCGCGGAGAGATGCTCGGAGGCGGTCGAGGGGGAGACACCGGCGTGCCGCGCGAGCTCACCGGCCGTCCACGCCCTTCCGTTCAGCAGGGCAAGGCAGAAGGACGCCCTCGTGTCATCCGCCAGGAGCCTGGCTACCGGGATCGTCATGGCCACATCATCGCCCCCCGACGTTTCGGCGGGCGCCGAAGTGTCCGGCGGTTAGCGTCTCCCGTATGAGCCACCCTTCAGCCCGGCAGGAGAACGCGTTCACCCTGTTCAAGGCACTGCACCACGCCGAGACGCCGCTCGTGCTCCCCAACGCCTGGGACCACGCCTCGGCCGCCGTGTTCGCCGCGGCGGGCTTCCCCGCGGTCGGCACGACCAGCCTCGGCGTGGCGGCCTCCGCCGGAGTGCCGGACGCCAGAGCCGCGGCCCTGGCCGAGACCCTCGCGCTGGCCGGGAGGCTGGCGGCCCTGCCCTGCCCGGTGACGGTCGACCTGGAGGCGGGATACGGCGGGCCTGAGGAGACCGCCGCACTGGCGGCGAGGCTGGCGGCGCTCGGCATCGCCGGGGTCAACCTCGAAGACGGACGGCACGACGGCACCCTTTCCGCCACATCGGTGCTCCGCGCGACGATCCGGGCGGTCAAGGAACGCGTCCCCGGACTCTTCGTCAACGCGCGGACCGACGCGTTCTGGGTGCGGGCGCCGCACCCCCTGGAGACCGCGCTCGCACGGACGGACGCCTACGCGGAAGCGGGAGCCGACGGCGTGTTCGTCCCGGCGATGACCGAAGCCGACGACATCGCCGCCGTGGTCGCCGCCGTGGACGTGCCGCTGAACGTGCTGTTCACCCCGGGACGCCACACGGTGGCCGGGCTCGCGGCCCTGGGCGTCCGCCGGATCAGCATGGGCTCCCTCCCCTTCCGCGCCGCCCTCGCCGCAGCCCTCGGCACGGCCGAGGCCGTCCGCGACGGGACCGGCGTCCCCGAGGGGATCCCGGGCTACGGGGAGGTGGACGCCCTCGCCACGAGCCGGACGGCGGCACCCGGGACGTAGGCCGTCAGCGGCCGTCAGGGGACGGTCAGCCGATGGTGCGGGGACGGTCAGCCGCGACGCGCAGAGTCATGGCATGACGAACACAGAGGCACTGCGGCTCGAAGGAGTCCGCAAGACGTACGGGACCGACGACAACCGGGTGACCGCGCTGGCGGGGGTCTCGCTGAGCCTGCCGGCCGGGACGTTCACCGCGGTCATGGGGCCGTCGGGATCGGGGAAGTCGACACTGCTGCAGTGCTCGGCGGGACTGGACCGGCCCGACGGGGGCCGTGTCTTCGTGGCCGGGCACGAGATGAGGGGGAGCGAGAAGGCGCTGACGCGGTTCCGGCGCAAGCACATCGGGTTCGTGTTCCAGCAGTTCAACCTGCTGCCCGCGCTGACGGTCCTGCAGAACGTGACGCTGCCGCTGAAGCTGGCGAGACGGCGGGTCGACGAGCGGCGCGCGGCGGAGATCCTGGGCCAGGTCGGGCTGGGCGACCGGCTGCGGCACCGGCCGGGCGAGCTGTCGGGAGGCCAGCAGCAGCGCGTCGCGATCGCGCGGGCGCTGGTCTCCTCCCCGTCGGTGGTCTTCGCCGACGAGCCGACCGGGGCGCTGGACACCCGCAGCGCGCGCGCCGTCCTCGGGCTGCTCCAGCAGGCGGTGCGGATCCACGGGCAGACGCTCGTGATGGTCACCCACGACCCGGTCGCCGCGTCCTACGCCGACTCGGTGCTGTTCCTCGCCGACGGCAGGATCGTCGGCCGCATGGTCGACCCGACCGCCGAGGCCGTCGCCGGGCGGCTCACCCACCTGGGCGACGAGCTGATCCAGAAGGAGGCGTGAGATGTTCTCACTGGCACTGTCCTCACTGCGATACCGCACCTCGGCCTTCGTCGCCGCCTTCCTCGCCCTGTTCCTGGGCGCGGCACTGGTCATGACGTTCGGATCGATGATCGACACGGCGCTCGGCGAGGGGGTCAGCGCCGTCGACCAGGAGACGCTGAGCATCATGGGCGGCGTCGTCGGCGGCTGGAGCATGCTGCTGGTCGTCTTCGCGGTGGCCTCGACCACCACGCTGGGCGTCAGGCAGCGGGCCAAGGAGATCGCGCTGCTCAAGAGCGCGGGCGCGCTTCCCGGCCAGCTCACCCGGATGATCCTCACCGAGGTGCTGGTGCTGGCCGTCGTGGCGGCAGCGGCGGCGGTCCCGCTGGGCGCGCTGTGCGGGCGGCTGGTGTTCGGCCTGCTCCAGGACGGCGGCCAGGTCTCCGACGGGATCGACCACGCCTTCGGCGCCATCGCGCTCGGCCAGGGCACGGGGGTGACGCTGCTGTCCGCCGTCGGCGCCGCGCTCCTCACCGCCCGCCGCGCAGCCCGGATGCGGGTGACCGAGTCGCTGCTCGACGCCGCCGCGCCCCCCACCAGGCTGGGCCGCCGGCGCGTGGTGTCCGGGCTGCTGTTCTTCGCCGCTGCCGCCTCCCTCGCGGTGCTGACCGTCACCGTCGGCAAGGGCATCGGCTACGAGGCGCAGCAGTACGCGGGTTCGGCGGACATCATGTTCGCGATCGGCCTCGCCTGCTTCGCGCCGGCGATCGCCCGCAGGCTCCCGCTGCCCGGCTTCGGCGCCATGGCCGCGCTGACCCGGGAGACACTGCGCTCGCGCACCGCGCCGCTGACCTCCGCGCTGACCCCGATCGTGCTGTTCATCGGGGTGGGAGTCGGCACCCTGTACCTGGAAGCACTGGACACGAGCGCGTCGGGCGGCGTGTACGTCGATGAGGACCAGCGCACCATCCAGACGCTCAACTACGTCGTCACCGGCATGATCGCGCTGTTCCTGTGCATCATGCTCGTCAACACCCTGGTCGCCTCGACCATCGCGCGGAACCGCGAGTTCGCCCAGTACCGGCTGGCCGGGGCGACGTCCGGGCAGGTCATGTCGATGGTGGCGCTGGAGAGCCTCGCGGTCATGGTCGCCGGCACGGTCTTCGGCACCCTCGCGTCCCTGGTGACCATCCTGCCCTTCTCCTACGCCCGCACCGGCTCCTGGACGCCGGACCTCGACCCGGTCGTGTACCTCGCGGCGGTCGGCTTCACCGCCGCCGTGACGTTCGCCGCCGCCCTCCTCACCGCGCGCCGCGCCCTGTCCACGCCCGCCA
>JAFACJ010000099.1 GCA_023425615.1 Actinomycetes bacterium | reverse complement strand
TCATCCGCGTGGTGCTCGGCCTGTGCGCGGCGATCGCCGCGGCGGGCGTGGACTTCGCCGTGGAGGCGTGGGCGACGGCGGCAGGGCCCAGCCATCTGGCCACCGTCCTCGGCTGGACCAGCTCGGGCACCACCCCGCTGCAGTCCGACCTCACGCCGGTGATCGCCTACGTGGTCGCCGTGCGGCTGGCCGGGCGGCCCCGCTGGCAGGCGGTGATGTGGGGCACGATCGCGCTCGCGGCGCTGGCCTCCCTGGTGGCCGGCTACTCCACCGCCCTGGGCCTGGTCGCCACCTACCTCATCGGCAGCCTGGTCGGCTATCTCACCCTCTACGGGCTCGGCATCCCCAACCCCCGGCCGCCCGGCACCGCCGTGGTTGACGTGCTGCGCCGGTTCGGGTTCCGGCCGCTGCGCGCCGTCCGCACCGACGACGGCACCCTCGACCACCGCAGCTACCTGGTGGAACTGCCCGACCGGCGGCTGCACGTCACCGTCCTGGACCGCGACCAGCAGGCGGCCGGGCTGCTCTACCGGATCTGGCGCGGGCTGCGGCTGCGCGCCAACCAGCCGCGCCGCACCCTGCGGTCCCTGCGCCGCTCCCTGGAGCAGGAGTCGCTGGCCGCCTACGCCGCCCACGCCGGCGGCGTCCGCACCCCCCGGCTGCTGACCACCGCCGAGGTGGGCACCGAGGCGGCGCTGCTGGCCTATGAGCACCTGGACGGCGTCCTCCTGTCCGACCTGCCCGAGGAGGAGCTCACCGACGGGCTGATGGTCTCCCTGTGGCGGCAGCTGGAGGTGCTGCACCACCAGCGGGTGGCGCACCGCAGCCTCGACGGCTCGGCGATCATGATCAGCGGGGGCGAGCCCTGGCTGGTGGGCCTCGGGCGCGGCGAGACCGCGGCGGGCGACCTGCTGCTGCGCCTCGACCACGCCCAGCTCCTGACCACCCTGGCGCTGCGGGTCGGCGCGCGGCGCGCGGTGCAGCAGGCCGCCTCCGTCATCGGCCCCGGCGCGCTCGGCCCGATCGTCCCGCTGCTGCAGAAGGTGGCGCTCTCCCGGGAGACGCGGGTGGCGCTGCGCCGCGACAAGCAGCTGCTGGGCGCGCTGCGCGAGGAGATCCTCAAGTTCACGCCGGAGACGGAGGTCGTGCCGGTACGGCTGGAGCGCTTCCGGCCCCGCACCGTCATCAGCATCATCGCCGGCGCCGCCGGCGCCTACTTCCTGCTCTCCCAGCTCAGCGATGTGGACCTGGGGCGGCTGCTGGCCCAGTCCGACTGGCGCTGGGCGGCACTGGCTGCGCTGGCGGCGAGCCTGTCGTTCGTGGCGGCGGCGATGATGGTCATCGGCTTCGTCCCCGAGCCGATCCCGCTGGGCCGCACCGTCCTCGCCCAGCTCGCCGCCTCGTTCGTGAAGCTCGTCGCGCCCGCCGCCGTCACCGGAGTGGCGATCAACACCCGGTACCTCCAGCGCATGGGGGTGCGGCCGGGCCCCGCGGTGGCCAGCGTCGGCGCCTCCCAGCTCATCGGCCTCGCCGTGCACATCCTGCTGCTGGTGTTCCTCGGCTTCCTCACCGGCTCCGGCGGGGTCGGCGCCGACTTCGCGCCGTCCCGCACCGTCGTGCTGTTCCTGCTGGCCGCCGCCACCCTCGCGGGCGTCGCCGCCGCGATCGGCCCGGTGCGCCGCCTGGTCGTCGGACGGCTGAGGCAGCTGTTCTCCGGTGTCGTCCCCCGGCTCCTCGACGTCCTCCAGGACCCCCGCAAGATCTCCACGGGTCTGGGCGGCACCCTGCTGCTGACCGTCTCCTTCGTGCTGTGCCTCGACTTCTCCATCCGCGCCTTCGGCGCCTCCCTGAACTGGACGGCCGTCGCCGTGGTGTTCCTCACCGGCAACGCCCTGGGGTCGGCTGCGCCCACCCCGGGCGGCCTTGGCGCGGTCGAGGGCGCGCTGACGCTGGGCCTGACGGTCGCCGGGCTGCCCGCCGAGACGGCGACCTCCGCGGTACTGCTGTTCCGCCTGTTGACGTTCTGGCTGCCGGTGCTGCCCGGCTGGGCGGCCTTCACCTACCTCCAGCGCCGCGACGCCCTCTGAACGCCGTTCAGGGCCTCCCAGAGGCACCCGGGGCCACACCCGCCCCGCACATGGACCGGATCACGCCCTCCCGCCCGGGGACGGGGACCGTCAGCCGGTCTTGCGGGCGCGGCGGCGGGCCGAGAGCTCGTCGCGGCTCGCGCGGGACTCCGTGACCGGTTCGGCGCTCTCGGCGGGCAGGTTCGCCAGGCTTCCCTCGACCTCCTGCCAGACCCGGCCCAGCGCGATGCCGAAGACGCCCTGGCCGCCCTGGAGCAGATCGACGACCTCGTCCGCGCTGGTGCACTCATAGACGCTCACGCCGTCGCTCATGAGGGTGATGGTGGCCAGGTGCTCCACCCCCCTGTCGCGCAGGTGGTTGACCGCGGCGCGGATCTGCTGGAGGGAGACGCCGGCGTCCAGCAGGCGCTTGACGACCTTCAGGACGAGGATGTCGCGGAACCCGTACAGCCGCTGGCTGCCCGACCCGTGCGCGGGGCGGATGCTGGGCTCGACCAGACCGGTGCGCGCCCAGTAGTCCAGCTGCCGGTAGGTGATCCCGGCCGCCGCGCACGCCGTGGGGCCGCGGTAGCCGACGTGCGGCGACGGCACCGCCACCGCGCTGTCGAAGAGCAGGCCTTGCTCACCGGCTTGCGCAGAGGCGAGCCGGCGCTCACGGTCCACCTTGTCCTCGCCGCTGCTCACCGCCACGCGGACCTCCGGCTTCTGTCAGCTCCCAGGTTTTCCGGCAAGGGGGTTTGCCGGAAATTCCCCACGAGTGCTCCACCAGCACGGTAGGTGCCGGTCAGGGCAGGGTCAACGTTCGCCGTCGGCGCGTCGCAGAGCGGATCTATCGGCTTCACATGCGCAAACGGCCCAGCTTGTCGCTACCCCTCCACCCCTACCCTCGGTGACCGGGGGCGGAAACGGACGGGAGACCATGGGTTTCCAGAAGAATTCCAGCTCAGGCGGGTCATGCCCCTTGCTCGAAGTCCTCCGGTGAGACGTTGTCGAGGAACTCGCGGAACTTCTCCACCTCGTCCTCCTGTTCGTCGGGGATGGCCACCCCGGCCTCGTCCAGGACGTCCTCGCTGACGAAGATGCTGGAGCCTGTGCGCAGCGCCAGCGCGATCGAGTCCGACGGCCGCGCGCTCACCTCCGCCCCGTTGGAGAAGACCAGGTCGGCAAAAAAGATGCCCTCGCGCAGCGCGGTGATGTTCACCGTGCGGAGCTGGGCACCGAGCGCCTCGATGACCTCCTTGAACAGGTCGTGGGTGAGCGGCCGCGCCGGCAGCATGCCCTGCTGGGCATAGGCGATCGCGGTCGCCTCCACCGCCCCGATCCAGATGGGCAGGTAGCGATCGCCCTCGATCTCCTTCAGCAGCACGATCGGCTGGTTGGAGGGCATCTCGACCCGGACGCCGACGACCTCCATCTGCTTCACAGCGGCTCCTCGCCTCAAGATGGTCCTTCGCCCAAAGTACACCTTGGAGGCAAAACTATTCGCCCAGGCTGTCCTTGAGTCCTGCCGAGACCAGGGCGGTGTGCAGCGCCAGGGTCAACCCGGCCAGCTCGCGGGCGGTCTTGCCCGCCACCTCGTGCGCCCCCGGGGCGCGGCGCCGCAGCAGCGGCGCGATGGTCTGCTCGATCAGCGCCAGCTCCCGCTCGGCGGCGGCCTTGACCACCCGCAGATGGCGCGCCTCGAACCCGTGCCCGGCCAGCCGTGCCGCGGTCCGCGCCACGGTCAGCGCGTCGGAGCCGTAGTGCTGTCCCGAGCGGCTGATCAGCCCGTAGGCCTCCAGCTCCTCCAGGTCGGCCTCGGAGATCCCGGCGCCGTCCAGCAGCTGGCGGCGGGTCAGCGCGACCTCGGCGCCGTTCTGTGAGTCGGAGTCGGCCGCCACCAGGGTGCGCGGGGGGCGGCTGTCGAGCTGCTCCTTGATCACCCGAAGTGGCAGATACCGGTCACGCTGGGCGGCGAGGATGTAACGCAGCCGCTCCATGTCCGCGGGGGTGAACTTGCGGTATCCCGACGGAGTGCGCTCGGGCTCGATCAGCCCCTCCGCCTCCAGGAAGCGGATCTTGGAGAGGGTGATGTCGGGGAACTCACCCTGCAGGCCGGCCAGGACGTCCCCGATCGTCATGTACGCCCGTGCCGCGTTGGCGCTCACCCGTACTGCGGATTGGTGAGGAACACGAGCCGGAACTTGCCGATCTGCACCTCGTCGCCGCCGTTCAGCGCCGCGTGGTCGATCCGCTCGCGGTTGACGTAGGTGCCGTTCAGGCTGCCCACGTCACGGACGGTGAAGCCGCGGCCGTGCCGGGCGAACTCGGCGTGCCGCCGCGAGACGGTGACGTCGTCGAGGAAGATGTCGCTCTCGGGGTGGCGCCCGGCCGAGGTGCGGTCCTTGTCCAGCAGGAACCGGCTCCCGGCGTTGGGGCCGCGCCGCACCACCAGCAGGGCGGTGCCCGGCGGCAGCGTCTCCACGCTGAGCTGGTCGGGCGCGCTCTCCTCGGGCGCCTCGGGGATGTCGAGCCCGTCGGTCAGCCCGCTGATGGAGATGGTCGAGGTCGACTCACCGGGGGTCTCGGGTGCGGGCTGCGCGCTACGGACCAGCGGAGTGCCGCAATTGGAGCAGAAGCGGGCGCCATCGGGGTTGGCGTGACCGCACTGCGTGCAGTAGACGCTCGGCATCGATCGGCTCGGCCTCCTACCATCGGCGCGCCCCCCTGGACCCGCCACGCTTCTGTTGGACTCCGGTCTTGACAACGCTACCGGCCGCGCTGATCGACGGTCTACGCCGCCGCGCGGAACTGGCTTCCGGAAAGGCTGTCAGGAAGACCGTACCGTGCTGACGGCGCCGCCGGTACGCGGAAGATCGAATCATCATGCCCGAATCGGCGCTTCTGATCACACCCGGGGGTGACATCGAGGGCATCCAGGACACCCCGATGTCACCCGGCGGCCATCCCGCGGCCGCCCGCCCGTCAGGACCCGGCCGCCTCCACGACCGCCGCCCACTCCTCCAGCAGAGCGGCGGCGCTCTCGGCGTCGGGGCCCTCGGCCCACAGATGGGTCACCGCCTCGGCCGGGTCGGGCAGGACCAGCGCCCAGCGCCCGTCCTTCTCCACCACCCGCACCCCGTCCGTGGTGTCGATGTCGCGGTCGGCCGCCGCCTCCACCACATGCCGCATGACGCTGCCCTTGGCCGCCCACGGGGTGGGCACCGACCGTTTGAGCAGATGCGCCTGCGGGATGCGCTCGTCGATCTGGGAGAGCGTCATCCGGGTGCGCGCCACCAGGCCGGTCAGCCGGACGAACGCGGCGACGCCGTCCACGGTGTGGCTGAACTCGGGGAAGACGAACCCGCCGCGGCCGTCTCCGGCGAAGATCACCTCGGGATCGGCGGCGGCCTTGGTGAGCACGTCCTGCGAGGTGGACGTCCACTCCACCCGCACCCCGTACCGCCGGCACACCTCCTCGGCGACACGGGTGGTGGTGACCGGCAGCGCCACCCGCCCTCCGCGGCGCTCGGCGGCGACCAGGTCCAGCAGCACCAGCAGGGCGCGGTCGTCGGAGATCGGCCTGCCGTTCTCGTCGACCAGCGAGATCCGCTCTCCCACCGGGTCGAAGCGCACCCCGAAGGCGGCCCGCGAGGAGGAGACGAGACCGCCCAGCACGGACAGGCCGCGGGCGCGGTCGGCGGGGGTCTCGGTGGGGTTCAGCTCATCGAGCCGGTTGTTGAGGGTGAGCACCTCCACGCCGACCCTGCCCAGCAGCCACGGCAGGACGTTGGCGGTGACGCCGCCCGCGCAGTCCACGACCAGCTTGAGCTCGGCCTCCCTGATCCCGGACATGTCGAGGCGGGCCAGCAGGTCGCGGCTGTAGGTCTCCACCGTGCGCTGCGGGTAGCTCAGCTCGGCGATCTCGCCGGGGAAGGCGCGGCGGTACTCCTGGCGGCCGTAGACCCGCTCCAGCTTGCGCTGCGCGGCCTGGGAGAGGTCGGCACCGGTCTCGTCGAGGAAGATGATGTCCACGCCCTGGGGGTCGCCGGGAGTGGTGCGGATCACGATGCCGCCCGCGCAGTCCTCCCGCGCCGCCTCGAATCTGGCCAGCGGCAGCGCGCACGCCTCCAGGTCCTCGACGTTGATCGCGCTGGCGGTGAGGGCGGAGACCACCGCCCGTTTGAGGGTGCGCGCCGCGCGGGAGGCGTCGCGGGCGGTGACGACTGTCGCGCCCTTCTTCAGCGTGGTGGCGTAGGCGCTGGCCAGCCTGACGGCGAGCTCGGGGGTGATCTCCACGTTGATCAGGCCGGAGATGCCGCGGGGCCCGAAGAGGTTGCGCTGGCCGCGCGACTCCCAGATCACCGACGTGTTGACCACGGCCCCGGCCTCGATGGTCTTGAAGGGGTAGACCTTCACCCCGTTGGAGACGTACGCCTCGGCCTCGATGACGCACTCGTCGCCGACGATGCCGCCCTCCTCCACCCTGGCGCCGGGCATGACGTCGGTGTTCTTGCCCACCACGCAGCCGCGGAGGTTGGTGGACGGGCCCACGTACACGTTGTCGTGGACGACGGCGCGGTGCAGGAACGCGCCCTCCTTGACCACCACGTTGCTGCCGAGGACGGTGTACTCGCGCAGTTCCGCGCCTGCCTCGACCTTGGCGTAGTCGCCGATGTACAGGGGGCCCTTCAAGACCGCCGAGGGGTCGACCTCGGCGCCCTCGGCGACCCACACGCCCTGCGACATCTCGAAGCCGTCGATCTCCAGGTCGACCTTGCCCGAGAGCATGTCGGCCTGCGCCTTCAGATAGCTCTCGTGGGTGCCGACGTCCTCCCAGTAGCAGTCGGCGACGTACCCGTACAGCGGGGCGCCCTCGGCCAGGAGCTTGGGGAAGACGTCGGAGGACCAGTCGACGCTCTCGCCGGGGGCGACGTGCTCCAGCACCTCCGGCTCCATCACGTAGATGCCGGTGTTGACGGTGTCGGAGAAGACCTGGCCCCAGGTCGGCTTCTCCAGGAAGCGCTGGATGCGGCCCTGCTCGTCGACGATGATGATGCCGAACTCCAGCGGGTTGGGCACCCGCTTGAGGCCGATGGTGACCAGGGCGCCGTTCTCCTTGTGGAAGCGCACCATGTCGGTGAGGTCGAGGTCGGTCAGGGCGTCGCCGGAGATGACCAGGAAGCGGTCGTCGCGCAGGGCGTCCTCGGCGTTCTTGACGCTCCCGGCGGTGCCCAGCGGCACCTCCTCGGTCGCGTACTGCAGGCTCATGCCCAGTTCCTCGCCGTCGCCGAAGTAGTTGCGGATCAGCGCGGCGAGGAACTGGACGGTGACGACCGTCTCTGCGAAGCCGTGTCGCTTCAGCAGCCGGAGCACGTGCTCCATGATCGGGCGGTTGATGACGGGCAGCAGAGGCTTGGGCTGGTTGGCGGTCATGGGACGCAGGCGCGTCCCCTCGCCGCCGGCCATCACTACGGCCTTCATGGCGCGGATGCGACTCCCTCGTTCTCGGCGCCCCCGGGGGGCAGGGCTCGGATGAGTTGTCGTGCCTGAACGGTGTAGAGGACGGCGGCCCACCAGTACAGGGCCGCGCCCCAGATCGCGAACGACCACCCGATGACCCGGGCGGCGGTCGCGAGCCCGCCTTCGTGGGATCCCCACAGCAGCAGGGGAAAGGCGTAGAGCAGGTTGAGCGTGGCCGCCTTGCCGACGAAGTGCACCGGCAGCCCGTTCCAGCCGTACCGCTTGACCAGGGCCAGCAGTCCGGCCATGTAGACCTCGCGGCCGACGAGCAGGGCGGTGAGCCACCAGGGGACGATCTCCCGCACGGTCAGGCCCACCAGGGTGGCCAGGATGTAGAGGCGGTCGGCGGCCGGGTCGAGCAGGGAGCCCAGCCTGCTGGTCTGGTCCAGGAGCCGGGCGAGCTTGCCGTCCGCCCAGTCCGACAGACCGGCCAGCATCAGCAGCCCGATCGCCCAGCCGTCGTGCTCGGAGAGGACCAGCCAGAAGAAGAGCGGCACCCCCAGGAGCCTCGCGAGGCTCAGGGCGTTCGGTACCGTCCAGATGCGGTCCTTCGTCTCTGCCAAAGCGGCTTCCACCTCCTGGGGGTTGACCTTACCTGCCAGGAGATCTCAACTCCCTTGGTGGATCGCTCCACCTGTGGATAGCCGCCGGTTATGACACAGCTCACATTTCTCACCGGGCCGCGAACGCGTGGATTCTTCTCCGCACTCTCCCTTTCCGCCGCCGAACGCTCCGGTTCGGCGTACCGCGCCTCGGGCCCCGCCCGCTCGTCCAGCAGCAGTGTGAGCAAGGACACCAGGCCCACCAGGCCGAAGGCCACCAGGAAGAGGCAGCCTCCCCGCTCCAGGGAGACGGGGAGGTCGATGACGGCCCTGCTCTGCGGCGGCGCGGCGATGACCGAGGCCAGCGAGGCCACACCCGAGATGAGCAGGCCGAGCAGCGCGGGTCCCTGCCGTTCCCGCCAGAGGCCGGGGTCGCCCACGGCCGCCAGGCCGCGCGCACCGGCCCAGCCGAGCAGGCAGGCGTTGCCCACTCCGATCAGGGACAGCAGCGGGTACACCAGGACGACGGCCGCCATGTCCCCCGGCGCCAGGCCCCCCGGTCCGACCGGCGCCGGACGCCCCTGGAGCGTGCGCGGGAACATGACGACGCCGCGCACACTGAGCAGGAGGACCAGGAGGGAACTCACACAGAGCGCCAGACTCACCAGGAGCCGTAGATATCGCATGCCGCTTTACCCTTCAACATTTCCCCAAAAAGGCTAGCAGCCGCCATAAACTCCATTTTCCCAAGAAGGCCAGCATCATTTAAAACTGCGGCAA
>JAFACJ010000838.1 GCA_023425615.1 Actinomycetes bacterium | reverse complement strand
TGGCGGGCTGGTTGAGGCTGGCCCGTCCGGCGCGGCCCGAGGCGTAGACGATCGGGAAGTCGATCTGCTCCTCGGTGGCGTCGAGGTCCATGAACAGCTCGTAGACCTCGTCGATGACCTCGGCGATCCGGGCGTCGGGCCGGTCCACCTTGTTGATCACCAGGATGACCGGCATCTTGGCGCCCAGCGCCTTGCGCAGCACGAACCTGGTCTGCGGCAGCGGGCCCTCGGAAGCGTCGACCAGCAGCACCACGCCGTCGACCATGGACAGGCCGCGCTCGACCTCGCCGCCGAAGTCGGCGTGGCCGGGGGTGTCGATGATGTTCAGCAGGAGGTCGCCGTGGCGTACCGCGGTGTTCTTCGCGAGGATGGTGATGCCCTTCTCGCGCTCCAGGTCGTTGGAGTCCATGACCCGCTCGTCGACGTCCTGGTTGGCGCGGAAGGCGCCGGACTGCCAGAGCATGGCGTCCACGAGGGTGGTCTTGCCGTGGTCGACGTGGGCCACGATGGCCACGTTGCGCAGGTCGTCACGGGTGGCGATGGGCATGAAGGCACGCTCGGTTTCGTCTCGGGATCGCCGCGTCCGAGTGGTCGGAGTCCGGAACCGGGCGGCGCAGATCAGGTATCTTCTCCAGATTCTAATGCGTCCGGGCCCACGGGCCCGCCGTCACGTGGTGTTCCACATCACCCCGGCACCGTCCGCAGGCGCCTCAGCCGGGTTCGGAGACGGGTCCCAGATGGGGCCGCACCGCCTCGACGGCGGGCAGGTCGCCCGGCAGCCAGGCGACCTCGCCGAGTTCGTCGGGGCCCAGCCAGCGCAGCGCCAGATGCTCCAGCGGTGCGGGTTCCCCGGCCACCAGCCGTGCCGTCCACACCCGCAGCACCCGGTCGCCGCCCAGCGGCCAGTCTCCGGCGATCCGGTCGACCGGCTCGACGAGCACACCGAGTTCCTCGCGGCACTCGCGGACCAGCGCCGCCTCGTCGGACTCGCCCGGGTCCACCTTGCCGCCGGGCAGTTCCCAGCCGCCCGCCAGTGACGCCGGCGCCGCCCGCTGGGCCGCCAGCAGCCTGCCGCCGGCGATGATGGCGGCTCCCACCACGATCACCATGAGTCCTCCCGAGTCCCGGCGGCCCGCCCGCTGCCGCTCGCCCGTGCCCGACCGCTCACACCGAGGGGCGCCCGCAGCACTTCTTGTACTTGACGCCCGAGCCGCACCAGCAGGGGTCGTTGCGCTCCGGCGGCCAGGGGATCAGCTCACCCTCGGGGGTGAGGATCCGCGCGGACAGGTCGGCGCGCATACCGCGCTCGATCTCCAGCCGGTCGGTGCCCGGGTGGGTGAAGCGCGGTCCGGTCGGCAGCCGTTTGCCTTCGCGCCGCTCGGCGGGCGGCAGGTAGTCGGCGACCAGCGCCTCCAGCCGGGGGTCGGAGCCGCCCAGCCGGCGGAAGTGGCCGCGGTGGATCAGCACCAGGTCGGGGTCCCAGCCTTCGGCGACCCCGCGCCGCAGGTCCTCGGCCAGCCAGCCGACCGCCGTCTCGGTGTCCCCCAGCTCGTTCGCCAGGACCAGGGTGTTCATGAGGGAGTCCAGCGGCTCGGTCTTGCCGCGCAGCTCCACCAGCAGCCCGTGTGCCTGCTCGCGTTCGCCGTTCAGGGCGTGGAGCTGGGCGATGGCGCCGAGTTCCTCCAGCCGCGCCGACTCGTCGGCCTCGATCAGCCGGTAGGTGGCGTCGATCGCCTCGGAGTAGCGCCCCAGTTCGGTGAGCTGGTCGATCAGCTCGTCGAGGTATTCGGGAAGCGCCTCGTCGCCCTTGGCGCGCGGGTCGTCCAGCGCCCGCCCCAGCAGTTCGACGACCGCCGCGCGCCCCCCGGTCCGTTCGGCCTCTTCCAGGGCCTCGTCCAGGTCCAGCGGTTGGAACAGTTCATCGGGCAGCATCCGCCCAGTCTGCCAGAGGCGGCCGGCGCCTCCGGCCGGTGCGGGGGCGCGGCGCCCTCAGGCGGGGTGTGCCACCGGGCCCGGGGAGAGGCGGTCACCGGCTCCCAGCACCGCGTCGAGCAGTCCGGGGAAGCGCTCCTCCAGGTCCTCGCGGCGCAGCCAGAACCAGCGTTCGCGGCCTTCGACGCGCACATGGATCAGGCCGGACTCGCGCATCGTCTTGACGTGGTGGGACAGGGTCGACTTCGTCACCTGCACGCCCGCCAGTTCCGCGGCACGGCCGCAGGGGGTCTCGCCGTACGCGTGGATGGTCTGCGCGATCTTGAGCCGCACCGGGTCGGCGAGCGCGGCCAGTACCCGGACGAGGTCGAGGTCCTCGGTTCTCGGTCCGGACAGGATCTGCGGATTCTCGGTCATCTCTGAAAGATAACTTGCCCACGGTTCACCCTCCATCGTACTGTTCGACCCAGATCAAACTGTTCGTAGTTCGTCGAACTATCGAGAGGGCTCCCCCTTGTCCGATCCCCGCCGCTGGCGCATGCTGCCGGTGCTCCTCACCGCCGTCTTCATGGGGCCGTTCGACTTCTTCGTCGTCAATGTGGCGGCCCCGTCGCTCCAGTCCGACCTGAACGCCGGATCGTCCCAGCTCGAACTGGTCGTCGGCGGCTACGCCTTCGCCTACGCCTCGGGCCTCATCACCGGGGGACGGCTGGGAGACGTGCTGTCCTACCGCCGGATGTTCGTCCTGGGAATGGGCGCCTTCACCGCCGCCTCCGCCCTGTGCGGGCTCGCGCAGACACCGGGGCAGCTCATCGCCTTCCGCTTCCTCCAGGGCCTGACCGCCGCGGTGATGGTGCCGCAGGTCCTCGCGCTCATCACCGCGGTCTTCCCCGCCGGCGAGAGGCCGCGCGCGGTCGCCTGGTACAGCACCGTCATCTCCGTCGCCGCCGCCTGCGGCCAGGCGGCGGGCGGTCTGCTCCTGGAGGCCGACGTCCTGGGCCTGGGCTGGCGGAGCATCTTCCTCATCAACGTCCCCCTCGGCCTGGTCGCCCTCCCGCTGGCGGCCCGCCTGCTGCCCGACCTGCGCACCGGGTCCGCCGCCCGCTTCGACGTCCTCGGCGCGCTCGGCCTGGCCACGGCGCTCGGCCTGGTCCTGGCCCCGCTGGTGCTCGGGCAGGACCGGGGCTGGCCCGCCTGGACGTTCGTCCTCCTTGCCCTGTCCCCCCTGACGCTGGCCGCCGTCATCCGGTACGAGCGCCGGGTCCGCGCCCGCGGCGGCCACCCCGTCCTTGACCTCGGGCTGCTCGGTGAGCGCCGCTTCGCGGCCGGCCTCGCCGTCAACTTCCTCATCATGAGCCTGGTCAGCGGCCTCATGCTCGGCCTCACCCTCTACCTCCAGGGCGGACGGCACGCCTCACCGCTGGAGGCGGGGCTGGTCTTCGTCCCCACGGGCCTCGCCGTCGCCCTGGCGCCCGCGCCCGCCCGGCGGCTCGCCGCCCGCCACGGGCACCGCGTCCTGGTCTGGGGCACGCTCGCCGCCGCCGCCGGGCTGGTGCTCAACCTGGTCGCCGTGACTGCCTTCCGCCCCTCCCTGCCGGTCCTGACGCTGTGCCTGAGCCTGTTCGGGATCGCCAACGGCGTGGTCTTCTCGTCCATGGTCACCGCCGTCCTCGCCCGGGTCCGCCCCGACCAGGCGGGAGCCGCCTCCGGGCTGGTGACCACCGCGCAGCAGTTCGCCATGGCCGCCAGCGTCGCCCTGCTCGGCACCGTCTTCTTCGCCGTGCTGGGCTCCGACGACGGTGTCTCGGGCCACGCCCGCGCCTTCGGCGCCGTCCTGCTGAGCTGCCTGGCCATGGCGCTGGCCGCCGCCGCACTGAGCCGCCTGCTGGCCCCGGAGCCGGCGGCGGCACCGGACGAGCGCGTCAGCCGAGCTTCTCCAACTGGTCGATGACCGCCTGGTTCTGCAGGGGGCGGGTGAAGCCCACCAGGGTGCTGATCCGGTAAGGGAAGACGCCGATGGCCGGACGGCACTTGGTGCAGCGGGCGACGATCATCTTGTTCTTGCCGATGACCATGCCGACGTGCCCCGGACGGCCCGGCGCGTTGTTGGGGCCCGACGCGAAGAACACCAGGTCGCCCGGCTGCTCCTGGCCGTCCTTGACCTTCTCGCCGAACGGCCACTGGTCGAAGGTGACGCGGGGGATGTCGAGGCCGGCGTTCTTGTAGGCCATCTGGACCAGCCCCGAGCAGTCGTAACCGTCGGGACCCGTGCCGCCCCAGATGTAGGGCTTGCCCCGCTGCGCCAGCGCGAATTTGATGATCTTCGCCACGACCGCGTCGGTGTAGGGGGGCAGCCCGTCGGTGTCCTTGCAGTCGGGGAGGTTGTTGGCCTGGATGACCTTGAAGTCACCCGCCGCGTACTTCGTCGCCCAGTCCAGGACGAGATCGACGTAGTCCCAGGAGTGGTTGTACTGGAACAGAGCGGTGCGCACCTTCTCCGGCGCCTTGTTGTGCTTGAGATAGCGGGCGGCGGTGGGGATGGCGTCGGCCGGGTCGTAGCGGTTCTTCACCTTGTCGCCGTTGCCGTCGACGGCGAACGCCTTCCACGTCGCCTCCAGGAACTGCATCGGGCCGCCCGCGCCCGCGTAGTTCTCGCCGCTGAGGACGCCCTCGCCCTTGAGCGTCCCGTGGATCGTCTCGACCCGGCCCACCCCGGCCAGGATGTTCCAGGGGATGCCGTACTCCTCGCCCGCCTTCTTGTACAGGGCCAGGTAGTTCTCCGGGATGCCCTTGGCCGCCTCGGCCTCGCTGGGCTGCTCGGCGGCGTCCGCGGTGTCGACGCAGTTGCCGCGCCCGCCTCCCCCGCCGAAGAGGAACTGTGACGCGCCGAAGAAGGTCGGCACGATGAGCAGCGTGAAGAACAGGGCGCTGAACACGCTGACCGCGCCCACCGCCAGGAGCCGCCGCTTCACCCGGACTCACCGTCCTGTCCGTCCTCGGCGCGGTTGAAGGAGTAGACCTTCCACGAGCCCCCGGTGTTCTGCACCGTCACCGCCCACTGCTTGCTGTCACGGCCCGTCGTCCCCGCCTCCGTCACCTGCTGGAGGCCGGTGACCACGAAGGTGATCGAGGTGTTGCCGATCGCGCGGATGGAGTTGAGCGACGCGCCGCCCGTGGCCACCGTCTGGTCGGTCTTGCGCTGCTCCAGGATCCCCGGCGTGGCGGCTCCGGCCAGCAGGTCCTTGTAGACCAGGTCGGTCACCAGCGGACGGAGCCTGTCCAGATAGGTCTGTGGATCCTCGTCGTACCGGTAGGTGCCGTACTGGACGACGAACTGCTGCGCCGTGGTGGCCGCCGTCGCGAAGTCCTCCCTGCCGAACGGCAGCAGCCGGTAGATGTCGAACGACTGCGGCTCGACGAGCCCGTCGATGCCCGGCGGCGGGGTGGACGGCCCGGCGGCGGGCGCGCTCGCCGCCGTGTCGCCCTCCTTCTCGCGCACCGGGTCGGTGTCGGGCCTGGGCCACCACAGCCACAGGCCCAGCACCACGAGCACGACTGCCACTCCGGCGAACACCAGACGGCGCTGGCGGTCGTTGTTCAGGTCCATGACGGCTAGTCGTCCGAGGAGTCGGCCGGCTTCAGCCAGAACGGCGCCGGAGGCTCGGTGTCGGAGACCCGCTTGGCCCACAGCGGCGGCGCCTGGTCGCGGGACGTGGAAGGCGGCGCCTGGCGCTGCCGCGGCACCGACGCCCCGGTGACACCGCCGCCACCGCTCCGGGCCCCGCCGCCGCTACCGCCGTTGCCGCTACCGCCGTTGCTGCTACCGCCGCCGTTGCCGCTGGGCCGGGGC
>JAFACJ010000747.1 GCA_023425615.1 Actinomycetes bacterium | reverse complement strand
GTTGGAGAAGGACAGGGCCAAGGAACTGCTCAGATCCCTGAACACCCTCGGCATCTGCATCCGCGACGAGGGCAGGCGCCAGTACTGGCACCCGGCCCGACGCCCCTAGCCGTCCCGGCGGATCCCGCGGATCCCCCGCCGGGCCGCGGGATCCGCCGTGCTCAGGCGACGCGGGAGGCGGTGCGGTCCAGCCACAGCAGAGGGACGCCGACGACGGTGAGGGCGATGCCGGTACCGGCCGTGGCGTACACCCAGGCGGGCGCGCCGATGAAGAAGGCGGGAAGGCTCAGCGCCAGGGCCGAGACGACCCGGGTGGCGGTGACGGTGATCCGGCCTCCGGCGCCGCCGCGCAGGGCGAGGGCGATGCCCGCGAAAGTGGCGAGGGCGACGACGGCGCTGCCGATGCCGACCCCGGCGGGTGGCCCGTCCTCCTCCGCCAGGGAGATCACCCCATCGACGTTGAGGACCGCCGAAAGGGCGCACAGCAGCAGGCCGAGCTGGAAACGGTTCATGACGGGAGCCTTTCGCGCCTTGGATGTTCGCTATGGCGCCGACGATAGGAATCCGGCACGCTGAGCACATCGGTGGAACCACTCAGCGGGGTACTCACATGGTCGTCGGACGCGCCCACGAGCTAGCCCACTTGGAAGGACGGCTCACGGAGGCGGCCGAGTCACGCGGCGGCGTCGTCCTGGTCGAAGGCGACGCGGGCACCGGCAAGACCGCGCTCGCCCACGCCCTCACGGGACGCGCACGAGACCGTGGCCTGCGCACCGCGTGGGGCACCTGTGCACGCAGCTCCCCCGCCTACCGGCCGTGGGCCCAGATCTTCCGCGCCCTCGGCCTGCCCGCCCCCGGCACCGCGCACGACGACACGGGACGCCTGTTCGACGAGACCGCCGACGCGCTGTGGGCGGCGGCCGAACCCGGCCTGCTGCTCGTCCTCGACGACCTGCACTGGGCCGACCCGTCGTCCCTGGCGTTCCTGTCGGTCGTCGCCGCCGAGGCCGCCGACCGTCCCGTCCTCATCACCGCCCTCACCCGGCCCGACGCGCCCGACACGGTACGCGCCCTCACCCGGGAACGTTCCTGCACGTCACTGACCCTGCCGGGACTGAGTCCCACGGAGGTCACGGCGCTGGCCGCCACGGTGCTCGGCACGGAACCGTCCGGCACGGCAGCCGACACCCTCGTCCGCAGGTCCGGCGGCAATCCGCTGTTCGTCCTGGAACTGGCACGGCTCCTGCGCATCACGGGCGCAGGCGCCGCCTCCCTGCCACGCGGCGTCCTTGAGGTGATCGGCGAACGCGTCGCGGCGCTCCCCGACGAGACGGCCACCCTGCTGCGCCACGCGTCAGTACTCGGCGACACCTTCTCGACCACCGAGTTCACCGCCGTGACAGGCGAACCACCACAGGCGCTGGCCACCGCCGAGACCGCCCGCCTGATCACCGTGGAAGCCGACGGAACGATCCGCTTCACCCACGCCCTCGTCCAAGAGGCCCTGTACGCGGAACTATCCCCCGCCGACCGGGTGCCCTTGCACGCCTCCGCCGCCCGCGCCCTCGGCCCGAACGGCCCCGCCGAACGCATCGCCTTCCACCTGCGCGGAGCCGGCGATCCCGAACGCGCCCTGGAGGCGACGCTCCGCGCAGCCCGCGAGGCCACCACACGGTTGGCGTACGAACATGCCGCGGCCCTCTACCGTGAGGCCCTTGCCCTGACCGTCCCCCAGCCGGCGTCCGGGGCGGCCCGGCACTCGGGTGAGCGGGCGCGGTTGCTCGTTGAGCTGGCGCGCTGCCTGCTGCGTAGTGGTAATGTCGCGGGGGCTTGGGAGAGCTGTCGCGAGGCCGCTGAGACGGCGCGGGCCGCGGGGGACGCGGCTGTGCTCGCCGATGCGGCGACCGTGCTGCGGGGGCCGGCCAGCAGCGGGCAGCCGCCGCTCGTCGCCGCCGTTCACGCGCTGTGCCGGGAGGCTCTGGTCCTGCTGGAGGGTACCGACCCTGTGCGGGAGACGCGGCTGCTGGCACAGCTCGCCGTCACCGCCGATCCGTGGGCCGGTGGCGCCGGTCCCGCGCTGGGCGAGAAGGCGCTCGCCAAGGCCGAGTCCCTGGGGGATCCGGATACCCTGCTGCTGGCGCTCCAGGCGCGGCACACCGAGCTGGCCCACCCGGCGCATGTGCTGGAGCGGCTCGACCTGGGGGAACGGGCGCTCGCGCTCGGCGACGCCACGGGCTCGGCTGAGTGCGCGTTGTGGGGGAGTTTCTGGCGCCTTGCCGCCGATGCCGAGCTGGGCCGTCGTGTCCCGTTCGACAACGGCCTCGGCGCGTTCGCGAGCCGTGTCGAACGCTCCGGCGAACCGCTGTGGCGCTGGCGGCTCGGCCTGATCCGCGCCTGCTCGGCCGTCCTGGACGGCAGGTTCACCGACGGCCTCGCCCTGGCCCGTGAGGCGCTCGCGCTCGGCCGCCGCTGCCGCCACGACGAGGCGGCGTTCCTCGACCTGGTGTTCACCGCGCACGTGGCGATGCTCACCGGCGACGGCCTCGCCGAAGTCGAACCCGTGATCCGGGAGTTCTGCGCGCAGGGTCCGTTCTTCTCCCGCTCCTGGCTCGCCGGGATCCTGGCGGAACGCGGCGACGTCGAGGAGGCGTCCGTCCTATGGCGCGCGGTACGCCCCCACCTGGACGAGGTACCGAGCCAGACCCCCGAATGGCTGGTCATCGCGTCCGGCAACGCCGACCTGCTCGCCCTGCTGGGCGATACCGACGGCGCCGCCGAACTGTACGAACTGCTCACCCCCTACGCCGACCGCTGCTCCAGCGGCGGCCCGCACACCCCGTGGGGCGGCCCCGTCACCCTCCAGCTCGGCAGGCTCGCGCTGCTGCTCCGCGACTGGACGGCGGCCGAACAGCACCTCCGTGACGCGCTCGCCCGCGCCGTCTCCCTCGCCTCCCCGCCCTACCAGGCCCTGACCCATCTGGAACTGGCGCTGCTCCATCATCACCGCGGCGACCACGGCAAGTCGGCCGACCACCGCCGCCGAGCCACCGCCGAAGCCACCCGCCTGGGCATGGCACCCCTCCTGGCCCGCGCGAACGCCCTGGCCGCCGACGCCGACCCCCTCTCACCACGGGAACGCGAAGTCGCCGCCCTTGTCTCCCACGGCCTCACCAACCGCCAGATAGCGACCCGCCTACACCTCTCCGAACGCACCGTGGAGAACCACGTCTCCCACATCTGCACCAAACTCGGCGTCCCCAACCGAACCC
>JAFACJ010000735.1 GCA_023425615.1 Actinomycetes bacterium | reverse complement strand
CCGCGCAGCGGCAGGCCGAGCGCCGAGGCAGGTTCCTGGAGGCGGGCCTCGAGCTGTTCGGGGCGGGGCCCGGCTACCGGGCGACCCGGCTCACCGACCTGTGCAAGAAGGCAGGTCTGTCGACCCGCCAGTTCTACGAGGAGTTCCACACCCTCGAAGACGTCCTGGCCGAGTTGCACCTTCACGTCAACGACGTCGCCCAGCGGTCCGTCCTCGAGGTCCTTCCCGAGGTCGGGGACCTGCCGATGACCGAGCGGATCGCCGGGCTGCTGCACGCCTACGTCAAGGGCGCCGCCTCCGACCGGCGCCACGCCCGCATCGCCTATGTCGAGGTCGTCGGCGTCAGTCCCCGCATGGACCGCCAGCGCCTGGAACGCCGCGCGGTCTGGATCGACTTCCTCATCCAGACCGCCGACGAGGCCGTCGCCCGCGGCGAGATCCTCCCGGGCAACTACCGCATAGCCGCCGCCGCCTTCATCGGCGCCGTCAACGGCCTCATGCACGACTGGGTCGTCGGCTGGGTGGACGCCTCCTTGGAGGAGATCGCCGATGAGCTCCTCCGGGTCCTCCTGGGCCGCTACGAGATCGCCAGCTGACCTCGGTGCCCTGCCCGGACGTCACGACGGTCGCGGCGCGCGCAGGTGCGCCCGCGCGGCGAGTTCGTCCTCCTCGACGAGCGTGAGCATCGGGGTGCCGGGCGCGCACAGCATGGTGACCAGGAAGCGGAGCGGGACGTCGGTGCGGTTGTTGCCGTCCTGGTAGTGGATGACGTCGCCACCGGGCTCCCAGAACGTCTCCCCGGCGCGGACGGGCCGTTCCGGTTCGCCCTCCAGTTCCAGGCGCATCTCGCCCTCCAGCACGTAGCCGAAGGCGGGACCGGAGTGGCGGTGCGGGGGAGTGCCCGGATCACCGGGCGGATACTCGATGACGACGGTCATCGCATGGGCGCCGTCGGGGATGTGCGGTGGCTGCGCCTCCTGGAGCACGGTGAGCGCCGTCTTCCAGGCGTCCGACCGCGGCCTGTCGTTCGTGCCGGTCATGATGGATCCCTTCGTCGATGTCGTGTTGGTGCTACCCACTGACATGCCCGGTCAGGATGGGCGTATGGATCAGCCACAGCAGCACGACGAAGACGGCGGCGGGAGAATCCACACCGGCACCATCACCCCGAAGGCGCGAGCGAGCATGCATCTTGAAGGACAGGACGTGACGACTTCCCTCGACCAGGCCGCTTCCACCTTCGTCGAAGTGCGCCCGCGCCTCTTCGGCATCGCCTACCGGATGCTCGGCGGCGTGGCGGAAGCCGAGGACATCGTCCAGGAGACCTGGCTGCGCTGGCAGAACACCGAACGCTCGGTCATCGCCGACCCGGCGGCCTTCCTGGCCCTGATCACCACGCGGTTGTCCATCAACGCAGCGCAGTCGGCACGGGCACGCCGCGAGACCTACATCGGGCCCTGGCTCCCCGAACCCGTCGACACCAGCGCTGACCCAGCCCTGGGGGCCGAGCGGGGAGAGGCGCTCGAACTCGCCCTGCTGCTCCTGCTGGAGAAGCTCACCCCCGCCCAGCGGGCCGCCTACATCCTCCGCGAAGCCTTCGTCTACCCCTACGAGCAGATCGCCGAGATCATCCAGATGAGCCCGGCCAACGTCCGCCAACTGGTGAGCCGCGCCCGCAAGCATCTGAACACCGCCCGGCGCGGGTCCATCGACACCGGCGAGCACCGGCGCCTCCTGACGGCCTTCCTCGACGCCGCCCAGGCGGGGAACGTCAGGGCCCTCGAAGACCTCTTCGCCGCCGACGTCGTCAGCTCCTCCGACGGCAACGGCATCAGAGGAGCGGCCAGGTTCCCCCTCACCGGAACCGCCCGGGTGGCGAGGTTCGTCGCGGCGGTCGCGGCGAAGCACTGGTCGGACGGGGACATCACCTGGGTGGAGGTGAACGGCAGGGCGGGCGTCCTCGTCCCGAGCGGCCGCACCGGTGTCGTGCTCCTCACCATCGACGCCTCACCCGAAGGCGTCCACCACCTCATGTGGATCGTCAGCCCGGACAAGCTCGACGGCTTCGTACGGTCGGCCGAACGGGGTGATCTCCGCTTCCCGACGCCATCACCCTCGCCCCGGAACACCGGCATCACCTCTTCTCGCGCCTGATGAAGATCAGCTAATTGAAACGTGTTCTAGTTTGGCCTAGGTTGGGGGGATGATCCTGGAGCGTTTTGCGGTGACGGGCAAGGTCGCGGTGGTGACCGGTGCGGGTCGGGGGATCGGGGCGGCGAGTGCCGTGGGGCTGGCGCAGGCCGGCGCTGACATCGTCCTCTCCGCCCGGACCGAGGAGCAGTTGCGCAAGGTGGCGGCGGAGATCGAGGCCGTGGGGCGGCGGGCGCTCGTCGTCGCCGCCGACCTCAGCGACCTGGACGCCGCCGGGGGGCTCGCCGCCGCCGCGGTGGCGGAGTTCGGGCGGCTGGACATCGTCGTCAACAACGTCGGCGGCGCCATGCCGAACGCGTTCGCCGCCACCGACGCGCGGGCCCTCAAGAACGCGTTCCACTTCAATGTGGCGGTCGCGCACGCCCTCACCCAGGCCGCGGTCCCGCATCTGCTGGAGACGCGGGGGAGCGTCGTCAACATCTCCTCGGCCATGGGGCGGATCGCCGGGCGCGGATACCTCGCCTACGGCACGGCCAAGGCGGCGCTCGCCCACTACACCCGGCTGGCAGCCCTCGACCTGGCGCCCAAGGTGAGGGTCAACGCGATCGCCGTCGGGTCGGTCGCGACCTCCGCGCTCGACATCGTCATGTCCAGCGACGAACTGCGCACCGCGATGGAGGACGGCACCCCGCTCGGCAGGATCGGCGACCCCGAGGACATCGCGGCGGCCGTCCTCTACCTGGCCTCACCGGCGGGCGCCTACCTCACCGGCAAGGTCCTGGAGGTCGACGGCGGCATCGGCGCCCCCCAGCTCGACCTCGGCCTCCCCGACCTCTAGGAGCAGCGGTGACGTACAGAGTCGTGCAATGGAGCACCGGCAACGTCGGCAGGCACACCCTCGCAGGCATCGACGCCCACCCCGAACTCGACCTCGTCGGAGTGTGGGTCTCCAGCCCCGCCAAGGCAGGACGGGACGCGGGCGAGCTCGCCGGGCTGGGCAGGGAACTCGGTGTCAGCGCCACCACCGACGCCGACGCCGTCCTGGCCCTGGAACCCGACGTCGTCGTCTACACGGCGATGGCCGACAACCGGATGTTCGAGGCGCTGGAGGAGCTCCAGAAGATCCTGCGGTCGGGCGCGAACGTGGTGTCCAGCAGCCCGGTCTTCCTCCAGTTCCCCCACGGCGTCGTGCCCGAGGAGATGTCCGCGCCGGTGCACGAGGCGGCACTGGCCGCCGGGAAGTCGATCTTCGTCAACGGGGTGGACCCGGGGTTCGCCAACGACGCGCTCCCGCTGGTCCTCACCGGGATCAGCGAGCGGATCGAGCAGGTCCGCTGCATGGAGCTGCTCAACTACGCCACCTATGACAACCGGCTGGTGATGTTCGACATCATGGGGTTCGGCGGCCCGATCGAGGAGGTGCCGTTCCTGCTCGGCCCCGGCGTGCTGACGATGGCGTGGGGGAGTGTCGTGC
>JAFACJ010000732.1 GCA_023425615.1 Actinomycetes bacterium | reverse complement strand
TGGCGGGGATGTCGGCCAGGGAGATCCGGCTGTTCCACCCGAAGAGGTATTGGAGTTCGGATTCTTCGCGGACCCGTCCGCCGATCTTGATGCCGCACTGGGACTTGAAGTCGGTGGAGACCGTGGTGCCGGTAGCGCGCAATCCGGAGGCGATGACGTTGACGCCCTCGTTGCGGCCGATGCGCATGACCTCCTCCAGCCCATCACGGACTCGGGCGGCCTTGCCGCGGGCGTTGGGCGAGAGGACTTCGCGGCCTTCATCGACCATGATGACGATCTCGGGCAGCTCGGCGGAGATGGGCAGCAGCTTGGAATCAGAGGCGATCTTGACTTTGCGGCCGGTGCGCTTGCGGCTCTTGGCGATGGCCAGGGCGAGGCGGACCATCCGCAGCGCCTCATCCTCATCGGCTGCCGCCCAGTCGATGACGGGCTGGGTGGTCTGGCCTTCCAGCCAGGGGTGTAGCCACATCTGGGACATGCCGCCGCCGTTGAGGTCGATGTGCCACACGATGGCGTCCACGCACCGGCACAGGGCGAAGGTCAACAAGTCCAGCAGGTTCGTCTTGCCCGAGCCCTTGTAGCCGATCAGCAGCAGAGACAGCTCCCGCAGCAGCACCGCGGCGGCGGTGCCGTCGCGGAAGGGGCCCAGCGGCAGAGGGCGCAGCACCGACAGGGGTGAGTAGTCCTCGGGGACTTGGACCATCTCGCCCATCCGGTTGATGGTGGAGACCCGCAGCACCACCTCCCCGCGATGCTCTCCCAAAGAGACCTCTACGCCACAGCCGATCGGCAGGCGGGCGATGGTGGCCAAGCGGTCGGTGGCGCCCTTGATGGTCTCCACGGTGTGAGTGCCGTCGATGGGCAGCAGCGCCCGCAGGGTGAAGCCGCCGCCTTGGGGCCAGGGCTGCACGCTGGTGACCTGCACCCACACGTTGGTGGCACGGTGGATGTAGGTCGCCCACCGCATTCCCAGCTCCCCGCCCTGGCGCAACACGACGTCCGTGCCGGGAGCGGTCGCCACCTGTTCGGCCCCGGCGCTCTTGGCGCGGCCCAGGGGTGCGGCTAGTCCGGCGGCCAGTCCGCCCAAGGCGAGAGTGCCGAGTTGTTCGCGGTGCAGGGGACCGGTCTCCAGCGCCCATGCCGTCCAGGCGCCGGCGCCCAGCCAGCAGGCGGCCCGGTAGTACAGGGCCGTCATGCTGGCGCGCGATCCGGTGACGAACGCGGCGGCGGTGCCGAGCAGGCCCGCCCCGACACCCCAGACGAAGGGCATCTGGCAGACGTGGCCGACCGCCGAGAGCGCCGTCATCCCCAGCACGGACTGCGTGACGGCCGCCGCGGTGGTGCGCGGGCGCAAGCTCCAGTCCAGAGCCGGTTTCGGGGTCTTCTTGGTGGTCTTCACAGGATGCTCCTCTCCAAGGGTCGTCGGGGCGGGGGACGGTCAGACGTTCCAGAGCCGCTCGTTGATACGGGGCGCCTCATCGCGCTTGATGTCCTCGGAATGCACGGCGCGGAACTGGGTGGCGATCTCGTCGGCGATGGCGGCGGAGGCGGCGATGGTGTCGTGGAGCTGGCGCAGCAGCTCGGTGACCGACTCGTGGATGGGGTACTCGCCCTCAAGGCGGGTGGTGTAGACGCGGACGGCGTTGGCGATGTTGATCGGCATCTCACCGAGGGTGTCCAGGTCGCGAGCGACGACCCACATGTCCTCGGGGGCGTAGCCGGAGGCTGCGGCGGCCATCTCGGCCGATGAGGTGACGAGCGGGGAACCGGACATGGGGAACCTCCTGTGCGTGGTGGCGCGGGGCCGGCGGGAATGCCGGGCCGCAGGGTCGGGAGCGGTCTGGGGAGTGGAGTCGGGACTGGTCTGGGGAGCGGCCTGTTCGGCGGTGGTCCGCTCAGTCGCGTCGGCGGTAGGGGTGGCGTTCTGCCGGGGCTGCTGGCCGCTCTGCTCGGCGGTCGCGGGGCCCTCGGTGGTCTCGGGCTGGCTCTGGCTGGTCTCGGTGCGTTCGTCGGTGGTCTGGTGCTGGTCGTCGGTGTCGGCGTGCTGCCAGCCGAAAAGCCGGTTCAGCAGCCAGCCCCACACACCGCGCTTGCCGTGCGCCTTGCGGTCTACAACTCGGCTCCAGCGCGCGGCACGCGAGGAGATCGGGCCGGGGGCGTCCTCTGACCAGCGTTGGGCCCACCGGCTGAACCGGCTGGTCGGTGTCGTCGTGGTGTCCATCTCCGTCTTCTTCTTCGTGGCGGTCGGGGTCGTGTTCTGCGGTGCCTGCCGCGGTTCCTTCCTGGCGCCGCTCTTGGCCTGCTCTCCCTTGGCCGGGGTGGCGGTCTGGCGCTCGCGGCGGGTGGGGGGACGAAGCGCTGCTCCGCCGCCGTCGCTGGCCGACGTCGTGCCGCGCTTGGCCGGGGTGGCGGTCTTGGACGGGGAGGCGGCACCTCTCTTGCCGGGCACGGACACTGCCGTCTTGCCAGGACGGGAGGACGGCGCCGCGGACGGGCCGGACGGGCGGGGCCACAAGGTCTTGCCGCCCTGACGGCCAGAGCCTCCCAAGCCCGGTATGCGGGAGGCGCCCGACCGCCCGAAGGCTCCGCGGCCTCCGCCGTGTCGGCTCAGCAGGCCACCGCCGGAGGTGGCCGGGGTGCGGGTCTGCACGGTCTTGACCGTCTGCATCCGCTCCCGGCGGCCGTCCTTGCGGGCGCCCATGCGGTGGCGGATGTAGGCGATCCCGCCCGCGGCCATCACCGCACCGCCGGCCGCCAGGCCCACGGCGCCGGTCGTCTGGTACAGCACGGTCCCGGCGATTCCCGCCACCGAGACGCCGCCAGCCGCCACCTGTCCGACCGGCAGGCCCGATGGCGCGTCGTCGGTGTCGCCCTCGTCGATGTCGTTGTCGTGTCGGGTGGTGTCGTCCGCTGTCGTCGGCGCCGAAGCGGCATCCGGGCCGGGCATCGGGGTGGGCGGGAGGTGCTCGGGAGTAGTGGCCGGTGCGACATCGGCGGCAGGGGGCATGTCGCCGGTCGGCGGCATGTCGCACTGGACGTCGTGCGTGTCGGGGGTGTCGGGGGCAGTCATGAGGTCTTCACCTCCCGCAGGTGCCTCGGGCGCAGGGAGGCCAGCAGCCTTTGCCCCTGGCGTGCGCTCAGGCCCAGACGGCGGCCCAGCTCAGCGCCGGTGATGCCGGGGTCATCGGCCAGCAGTGCCAGCGCCCGTTCGGCATCACTCACCACCCCACCGGAGGGAAGCGGCTCAGAGTCGGCGTCCTGGTCGGCCGTCGGCAGCGGGGTGACGCTGCCGCTCGGCACCTCGCCCGCTTCCGCATCACCGGGTGGCATGTCGCCCTCGTGCGACACGGAGCCGGAGGCGGTGTCGTGCGAGGTGTCGCCCTGCGACGGCGCGACATCCAATGTCGCCTCCCCCTCGACACCGGGCGCCATGCCGGGGGTGGTGGGGCGCTGCCCGCGGCGGATCATGCCCATCAGCAGTTCGGTGGACAGCACCAGGGCGACGGCCGGCCACCCGGCGACCACGGCTCCGGTGGGGCCGTGTCCGATGCCGTACAGGACGTTGACCGCCAGCGTCGCGGCGATCCCCAACCCGAGCGTCACATACGCCAGCACCAGCGAGGCGGACGTCTGCCCGCGCCGTGCGCCATCCAGCAGGACCAGTCCGGCGACCAGGACCAGGCCGTCGATGGTCAGCGGCGTGAGCGTGGCCGTCCACCCGTGCTGACCGTTGGCGGTGGCCACCACCAGGGCGTGGGAGTAGGAGACGATCGCCGCCGCCGCACCCAGGGCGACCACGATCAGGGCGGTCAGGAACCGGATGGCGCGGTCGGCCGTCAGGAACCCCGCGTGGCGGTCGGCGGCGCTCATCACACACCGTCCTTGGGGGCCTCGGTGCTGGTCCATATCTCCACGGGCAGGCCGTCGATCTGCACCAGCACCGAGACGAACACGATGAGGGGGTCATGGGCGTAGGGCTCGCGGGTGACGGTGCCGCCCAGGTGCTCGGCCCACACCTGCACATCGGCATCCGTGCCGGTCTGGCCCCTGACGCACAGGGCGCCGATGCCGTACAACTGCCAGTTGCACACCCGCGGCAGTCCCTTGCCCTCCTCGGTCAGGCGCACCAGCAGCGCGGCGGCCGACGGCATCCGCTCACGCAGCGGCAGACCGGAGGCCATCACGCCACCTCCCCCACCGTGCGGGCGTAGCTGCGCAGGTCCGACAGCTCACGAGCGGTGTAACCGGCCCACACCCCGTGCGAGGGCGCGTGGCGCAGCGCGTACTCCAAGCACGCCTCCCACACCGGGCACGACTCGCACACCTCCTTGGCCGCGGCCACGCGGGCGCGCCGCTCGGCGAGCGTCTCGGACTCGAAGGCATCCGGGCCGGTGTGCAGCTCGGGGTCATAGCGGCATTCGCCCTTCTCGGCGAGCACCTCCAGCAGGTCCACCAGCGGCAGAGCCGACAGCGGCGGGGTCATCTAAACCTCCTTGATCAGCGGGTCAGAGCGCGGCCAGGAACCGGCCGAGGGCGACGACCACCGTCTCCACCAGCGCGGCGGCGGCCTCCGGGTTGGCGACGGCGAACGCGACGAACGCGAACACCGCCAGGTTCAGCGGCCACCTGCGCGGGGGCCTGGTCTCGTACATCGGGGGGCGGGACTGGAACATCGGACTTCTCCTTGCGAGCTAACCGCTCCTATAAGCGCTATTTAAAGCGCCATAAGTAGCGGTGTCAACAGCGGTCATTGCCTCGTTAGGCTTGAGGATCAGCGGTAGTCGCGCGGGTGAAGGGCAGGTGGTTGGGCGTGGCCGACTGGGCGGCGGTCGCCAGAGTCGTCAACGAACGGATGAGTGGGCTCGGGCTGACGCAGAAGCGGGTATCGGAGCTTTCCGGAGTCTCGATCGCCACTCTGCGGAAGATCCAGCATGGTGACGCCCAGCAACGCAACGCCGTCACGCTGGCAGCCCTGTCCCGAGTCCTCCGGCTCCCAGACGATCACCTTCAGCGTGTCGCTCTCGGCGAGAACCTCGGGACCTCCGAAGGGGTAGCCGCGCTCGCCGACCGGGTCGAGGCACTGGAATCCGAGCTTGCCGCCCTCAAAACGCGCGTCTCCGAGCTCGAAGCCGGCGCGGCGCCCCGAGTCTGATGTCTGCCTGTCGTCCATGTCGCCCTCCTTCCGGCGCTCGGCTGTGGTTCCAGGAAACGACGACCGCCAGGGGTGAGGGCAGGGTGATCGGCGATCAACCCCCATTCATTCCATTCACACCCCCGAAGGGCCTCCGCCGATGGAGCAGGAGCGGGAAGAACAGGAAGCAGCAAGCAAGGCCAGTGGCTTCATCGCCGAGTTGCGCCATTGGCGGGAGGTCGCGGGCTACTCGCAGAAGCGTCTGGCCGCGGCCGTCGGCTACACCCCGTCCTACGTCAGCAAGGTCGAAGGCGGGTCGATCGCGCCGAGCAAGGAGTTCGCCAAAGCCGCGGACCAAGTGCTGAAGGCCGGCGGGGCTGTCACGCGGGCATGGAGAGCGCTGAGCGAGACCACCAGCGCATCGGGGCATCCTTCAGTCAGCCGTGACCAAGCGCTGGAAGACCCTCAGGCCGACCCGAGCGCAGCACTGATCGTTGACCACGAACATGCCGAACTCTCCTTCAATGACGGAGTTTTCAAGACGCGAATCCGGCGGCTTCTTAGGAACGTCGGATCCGCCCCCGTGACCAGGTACCTGATCCGGATCGCCGTGGATCGCTATCCCGGCGATCCTGAACGATCCAACCGGCTTTATCGAGAGAACCCGCTGACTTGGGACGAGATCGGCCTCTCCGCAGCCTGCGGCGAAGATGAGCCCATGGCCTGGGTCGCCAAACATGACCGTGATGCGTTCAAAGAGGTATGGCTCCTCTTCGAGAACGAAGACGGGCGATACCCGCTCTATCCCGGAGAATCGACCTGGATCGAGTATTTCTACACCGTCAGCGCGGAGAAATGGGGCCCGTGGTGGCAACGGGCGATCCGCCTTCCGACTCGGCGACTCAGCCTCGCCGTGGACTTCCCGACCGACCTCAAGCCCGCTGTCTGGGGGATGGAGACTTCCATGTCCGCGGAGGCGACCGCCTTCCGCTCCCCCATCTCCCGCGAGATAGCAGGAGATCGCAGCATTTTCACATGGTCTACTGAAGACCCACCAATGCATGCCAGGTATCGCATTGAATGGAAATTCCGAGCGCCATACCCAAGGGAGAGCGAAGTGCCCGCCACCAAACCGAGCGAGACCATGTCATCGATCGGCGTAGCTCAGGAGGGTTCGCCCATCCTCGCCGAACAGGCACGTCCCTTCTCTCTTCCAGCGGAGACCGACGACGCGCGCCAGGTCATCGAGACCATGAAGGCCGCCGTAGAACGCATCGGCAGCGTGCACTCATTCGCCAAAGGCATGGGACTCGCGGCCCCTCAAATCGGCCTCAGCCGTGCCGCCGCCCTTGTTCGCACTCCAGACGGTGAGGAACTCATCCTCCTCAACCCGAAGGTAATCGATGAATCAGCCGAAACGGACGAGCAGTATGAGGGCTGCCTGAGCTTCTTCGACGTCCGCGGCATGGTCCCCCGCCCGCTCTGGATCGAAGTCG
Organism: Actinomycetes bacterium; assembly: GCA_023425615.1. Lineage (GTDB taxonomy): Bacteria > Actinomycetota > Actinomycetes > Streptosporangiales > Streptosporangiaceae > Actinocorallia. Next base: position 1,424 of record JAFACJ010000732.1, on the reverse strand, counting down.
AGCATCAGGATATCGACGGCACCAAGCGCATCACCGTCTTCGAGCGCGCCGTTGCCCGACTCGTAGCCCACGAAATCGACCATCTCAACGGCTTGCTCTACAAGGCACGTATGCGCCCCGGCATCGACCCCATCCCCGTGTCCCAGTACCGGGGAACCGGCACGGCATGGCGATACTAAATCCAGACTCACCAATTATTAGGGAATTATTAAAACCGAGAAAGAAATATCAATGAACAATCACAACCCTGATAGGGAAATGATCATGATCTGATCTAACGGTCCGCTCGAACCCTCCCGGATTCCCTAGCCTACGATCTGGGTCGTAGACTACCCCCAAGAAAGCACCGGCCTGTGGATGCTGCTGGTATCGCAAGATATCTATCGCCAGCTCTTCCCCCAGCTTCTTATCCGAAAGACCCTCCCGTGTCATTTTTGCCTCAACGACCACTCTGACTTCGGGGAGGACAAAATCAATTCGAGGACCGGAACCCGCGGCAGTCGGGCTAGGGTCTTCTGGCTGAACATCCGCGAAATGCAGGCACAAGACTCCATGAATTAGGCGCTGAAGCCCATACTCATCTTTAATTACAAGACCCTGCTGGCCATGAGACGAGCGACCAAGTGCCGCTATAGCCGACGGCAGCCTACGAAATATAGCCTCAAGGAAATCGAGAGTCTGAACAGAGTCCGCACTCACTGCCAGACGCTCGGCAGCCTCAAGCAGAATTTTCTTCTGCTCCAAAAGTGGGCCACGAAAAGCATCATTGAACGGGTACATCCATGGAGACAGGCCGATACTTGCAGCGTCTTCACTGTACAGCGGATTGAGCCGGTGGGCGTTTTGAATAAATTGCTTGATTCGGCTCTGAAAAAAACCACCCTCAAATTCAAACTCAAATGACTTTCTCAAATCCTCCGGGAGGTGTGGAATAGCCCTCGAAAACCAGTCCATATAGCTCTTTTCGAGAGCTTTAAGATTTGACCTTCCAGCAGGAAGGTCGTCAATCTGGACCTCGCGCGCGAGCGGCTCGATTTGGTCCGCTTCATCAACGAGTGCGGCAAGTAGATCACGTTCGATCTTCTTCATACTTCTATCATAAGATCGAAGCTTCCTCGTGTTGGGCTTTTGCAGAAACAAGCACAAGCGACGGCCATCCTGACTTCGCACCGAAGCAGCCTCCGGCTTGAAGCTTTCGGCTTCCCAGCTCAGCGCCTTCGTGCTGAGGGACAAACCGAGGGACAACACCCCTGGACGCCTGTGGACTCCCCCGGACTCTCCTGCACGGAAGACGGCCCTAGAGCAGCCACCGTCACAAGGTCAGCGCCGCATGATCCCCGTTCGAGTCCAATCGCGGGAGCCAACCGAAAGGTTTGCGAAACCACAGGTCAGGGCCGCATTTCCCCGAACGGGGAGTGCGGCCC
>JAFACJ010000699.1 GCA_023425615.1 Actinomycetes bacterium | reverse complement strand
CGGTTGCGCGCCGTGGACTGGCGCGCGGGCCGGGTGGGGGCGCGGCGCCGCGCGCCCGTCGCCGGCGCGGAGGGCTTCTCCGCGGTGATCATCGGGGCGGGGATCTCCGGGATCTCGGCGGCCGCCGAACTGAAGGCCGCCGGAGTGAACGTCACCCTGTTCGAGAAGAACTCCGACGTCGGCGGGACGTGGTGGGAGAACCGCTATCCCGGCTGCGGTGTCGACACGCCGAGCTACGTCTACAGCTTCTCCTACTTCCCGCGCCGGTGGTCGACCTTCTACGGCAAGAGGGCCGAGGTCCACGCCTACGTGCGGGAGGTCGCCGAGTCGCTGGGCGTCGTCGACCTCGTCCGGTTCCAGACCGAGGTGGTCTCGGCGGTGTACGACGCCGCCTCCCAGCGGTGGACGGTCACGGTCCGCGCCGCCGACGGCACCGTGGAGGAGCACGTCGCCAACATCGTCGTCTCGGCGGTCGGCCAGCTGAACCGGCCGAAGGTACCGCAGATCCCCGGCGCCGACACGTTCGGCGGTACGCAGTTCCACTCCGCCCTGTGGCCCGACGGATTCGACGTCGCGGGACTGAGGGTCGCGGTGATCGGCTCGGGCGCCAGCGCGATGCAGATCGTGCCCGCGGTGGCGGGCAGGGTCGCGCACCTGACGGTCTTCCAGCGCTCGCCGCAGTGGATCGCGCCCAGCTACAACTACTCGACGCCGGTGCCCGAGAGCGTCCACTGGCTGATGGAGCACGTGCCGTACTACCACATGTGGTACCGCCTCAGGCTGTCCTGGCTGACCAACGACAGAGTGCACGCCTCCCTCAAGATAGACCCGGAGTGGGAGCACCCCGAACGGTCCATCAACCTCGTCAACGACGGCCACCGCCGCGCGCTGACCAGGTACATCACCGCCGAACTCGAAGGCCGCGAGGACCTCCTGGACAAGTCGCTGCCGGCCTACCCGCCGTTCGGCAAGCGGATGCTGCTGGACAACGGCTGGTACGCCGCCCTGCGCGAGCCGAACGTCGCACTGGTCACCGACCGGGTGACCGCGATCGACGCCACCGGCATCAGCACGGAGGCGGGGGAGCACGTCGAGGTGGACGTCATCGTCTACGCCACGGGATTCGAGGCGAAGAAGATGCTGTACCCGCTGGACGTGAGAGGCCGCTCGGGCACCTCCATCCGCGACCTGTGGGGGGATGAGGACGCCCGCGCCTACCTCGGCATCACCGTGCCGGAGTTCCCCAACCTCTTCGTCATGTACGGCCCCAACATCAACCTCGGGCACGGCGGCAGCTACATGTTCTTCGGCGAGCTCCAGGCCCGCTACATCACCGATCTGTGCGTCGCCATGATCGAGCGCGGCCTCGGCGCGATCGAGGTCAGAAAGGACGTGCACGACGAGTACAACCGGCGGGTGGACGAGGCGCACTCCCGCATGATCTGGAGCCACCGCGGGATGGACACGTGGTACCGCAACGCGGCGGGCCGGATCGTGACCAACTCCCCGTGGCGCGTCGTCGACTACTGGCAGATGACGCGGGAGGTCGACCTCGACGACTTCGTCATGGAACCCGCGGCGGCGACCGCGGGGTAGAGGCGGGGCGCGGCGGCCGTCAGGGTGTCGCGGAGCGGGCCGGGGAGAGTTCCTTGGCGGTGACGACGGCGACCAGGACGAGGCCGGTGAGGAGCACCGCGCCGGGCAGGAAGGTGACGGCCAGGACGAGGGCGGCGCCGCCCAGGGCGGGGAGCACCGGGTCGCCGGGGTGGTGGTGCAGGACCCACAGGGTCAGCAGGAAGACCGCGGTGGGGACGGTGACGGCCGCTGCGGTCAGGAGGTCGGAGGTGTGCTCCTGGCCGGTGGCCTGGGCGGCGGCCAGGGAGAGCCCGGCCCCGACCGCGGCGGCGGAGCCGAACACCAGGTAGTGGCCGTAGCCCCAGACGAAGCCCGCCTTCAGGCCGGTCAGCAGGTCGGCGGCGCTGCGGGAGAAGTAGAGCCACCACAGCGCGCTCATGATGAGGATGGCGCCGACGACGGTGAGCAGGAGGGAGCCGGTGAAGCGGGTGTCGAACGCGGTCTTGAACGCCAGGGTCGCCGCGCCGACGGACTCGCCCAGCATGATCAGGGTGAACAGGCCGTAGCGTTCGGCGATGTGGTGGGGGTGCCAGGAGGTGCGGCCCGCCAGTTCGGCGAACAGCGGCACCGACACGTCGATGAGGGCGAACAGGATCCAGGCGGGGGTCTGGAGGGAGTGCGGGAGGAAGATCAGCAGCACCCAGAGGGCCTGCACGGCCAGCAGCCCGCCGGCGGCGCGCAGCGCGGTGGTGCGCCGGGGCGGATAGGAAAGGGCCAGCCGCAGCCACTGCGAGACGAGCGCCGCCCGCATGATCACATAGCCGATGACCATGATGGTGAAGTCCTCGCGCTCGAAGGCGCGGTCCACCCCCGCGGCGATGATCAGCGAACCGGTGATCTGGATCAGCGTCGTGATCCGGTAGACGACGTCGTCGGTGTCATAGGCGGAGGCGAACCAGGTGAAGTTCATCCACGCCCACCAGACGGCGAAGAACACCATGAAGTAGGAGCCGACACCGTGGGCGATGTGGCCCTCCCCCAGCGCGTGGTGGAGGGCTTCGGCGGCCTGGGCGACCGCGACGACGAAGCACAGGTCGAAGAACAGCTCCAGCGGTGTCGAGGCCCGGTGCTCCTCGTCGGTCGGCCGTGCCGTCATCCTCCGGTACAGTCTGCGCTCCATGGGACGTGAGACTAGTGAGCCGCGCGCATGGACTAGGCATCGGCCCCGGTGTCCTTCAGGAAGCCGAGGAGCCGGTCGGCGGGCCAGGTGTTGACGACGTCCTCGGGGGTGAGGGCGGCGCGCTGGGCGATGCCGACGCCGAAGCGCTGGTAGTCCAGGTGGGGGACGGCGTGGGCGTCGCTGTCGATGCTGAAGCGCACCCCGTGGCCGCGGGCCGCGCGCACCAGGTCGGACGGGAGGTCGGCGCGGTCGGGATAGGAGTCGATCTCCAGCACGGTGCCGGTGCGGGCGGCGGCGCGGAAGACCGCGTCCCAGTCGGCGTCGACCATGGGGCGCCGGCCCAGCTTGCGGGTGGTGGGATGGCCGATGATCTGGACGCCGGGGTTCTCGCAGGCGGCGATGAGCCGCCGTGTCATCTCCGCGCGGGTCTGCGTGAAGTGCGAGTGGACGCTGGCGACCCGCACGTCGAAGCCCTCCAGGATCTCCGGCGGCCAGTCGACCGAGCCGTCGGGGCCGATGTTGAGCTCGGTGCCGTGCAGCAGGCGCATCCGCGGGTACCGCTCCTGGAGCCGGGCCAGCCGTTCGCGCTGGGCCAGCGCCTTCTCCAGGCTCATCCGCTGCATCACCAGGTCGGGCGCGTGGTCGGTGACCGCGTAGTAGGAGTGGCCGCGGGCAGCGGCGGCGGCGACCATGTCCTCCAGGGAGGCGATCCCGTCGGTGAGGTCGGTGTGGGTGTGCAGATCGCCCTTGAGGTCGCCGAGCTCCACCAGGGCGGGCAGTTCGTGCCGGAGCGCGGCCTCGATCTCGCCGCGGTCCTCGCGCAGCGGGGGCGGCACCCACTGCATGCCGAGCGCGGCGTAGACCTCCTCCTCCGTCGCGGCGGCGACCGGTTCGTCCCCGGAGGAGAGGCACTTCTCGTCGAGCCGCATGCCCTTGCGGGCGGCGAGCTCACCGAGCCGCGCGGTGTGCGCCTCGCCACCGGTGAAGGCGATCAGCGCCGCGCCCCAGGATCCGGCGGGGACCAGCCGCAGGCGGACCGTCAGGCCCTGCTCGGTGCGCGCCTCCGTCCGCCCGTCGCCGGAGGAGACGACCTCGGCCACATAGGGCTGGGCGGTGAAGACGTCATCGAGCGCGGGAGGCCCCGCCGCCAGCACCTCCAG
>JAFACJ010000692.1 GCA_023425615.1 Actinomycetes bacterium | reverse complement strand
ATGACGGTGCGGATGACGAGTTCGGCGAAGTAGTCGATGTCCTGGTCGGGGACGGCGAGGCGGCCGGCGGCGATCTCGGCGCGGATGTGGCCGGTGATCCAGGTGCGTGCTTCGGCGATGGCGGGTTCGGCGCGGGTGGTGAGGTGGGGGAGGATGAATTCCGGTTCGGTGCGCAGCAGGCGGTTCAGGAGCCGGTGGGAGCGCAGGTAGTCGAGGCAGAACAGCAGGCCTTCGACGAGGCGGGTCTCGGGGGTGGGCTGGGCGGTGATGACGGCGTCGGCTTTGGTGAGGAAGCGCCGCATCTCGTGGATCAGGAGGGCGTCGAGGAGGGCGTCCTTCTTGGGGAAGTGGCGGTAGATCGTCACACGGGAGAGGCCGCAGCGGCGGGCGACGTCGTCCATGGTGAAGCGGCGGACGCCGAAGTCCTCGGCTTGGCGTAGGGCGGCTTCGAGGACGCGTTCGGCGGTGCCGTCGTCCGGGGGCGGCATGGTGCGCGCCCGGTGGAGCAGTCCCTTCACGATGCCCATGGTCAGCACCTTAACGCGCTTTACATCTTGACGAAAGTTGTTACATGCGTTGAGCATTGGACGACCACTCCAACAACTGTGAGGTCGCGATGCCGGAGTTCGAGGTCGCGGTGATCGGCGCGGGGATCAGCGGGATCGGCATGGGCATCGCCCTGCGGCGGGCGGGGATCACCGACTTCGTGATCCTGGAGCGGGCCGGTGACATCGGCGGGACCTGGCGCGACAACACCTATCCGGGGATCGGGGTGGACGTCCCCGCGCAGGCGTATCAGTTCTCCTACGCGCTCAACCCCGGCTGGAGCAGGGTCTTCGCGCCGGGACACGAGGTCAAGGCCTATGTCGACGATCTGGCCGACAGGTACGGGATCCGCCGGCACGTCCGTCTCGGCACCGAGGTCGTGCGCCGTGCGTGGGACGAGGACGGGCATCTGTGGCGGCTCAGCACGCCCGGCGGGGAGATCACCGCGCGTTTCGTCGTCTCGGCGATCGGCGCTTTCGTCGAGCCCAAGCCGGTGGACATCCCGGGTGTCGCCGATTTCGGGGGCGAGGTGCTGCGTTCGGCGTCCTGGGACCACTCCGTGCCGCTCGAGGGAAGGCGGGTCGCGATCGTCGGGACGGGTGCCAGCGCCGTCCAGATCATTCCCGAGATCGCCCCGCTCACCGCGCATCTGGACGTCTACCAGCGCACTCCGATCTGGATCGCGCCCAAGCTCGACGCCGTCACCCCGGCCGTGGTGCGGCGGCTCTATCTGCGGGCGCCGCGGGTCCAGGAGGCGGTGCGCCGTGCGGCGACCCGGGGTGTGGAGTATCTGCTGATCGACAACGTGGTGCGGCACCGCCCGTCGGTCACCGCGCGGCTGGAGCGGCTGCTGTGTGACGTCTGGTATTGCTCTCAGGTCCGCGACCCGCGGGTCCGTGCGAAGCTCATCCCGGACTACGGGTTCGGCTGCAAGCGCCCCTCGGTCTCCAACACCTATCTGAGGACCTTCAACCGCCCAGGTGTCTCCCTCGTCACCGATCCGATCGAGCGGGTGACGCCGTCGGGGCTGCGTACCGAGGACGGTGTCGAACGTCCCGCTGATGTGCTGGTCCTGGCGACGGGGTTCCGGCTGGCCTCCGATCCGGAGGTGTTCCGCCGCACTCCGGTGCTCGGCCGTGGCGGCTTCGACCTCGCCGAGCACTACGCGGCTGAACGGCTGTCCTCCTATGAGGGCGTCTCGCAGCCGGGTCTGCCGAACCATTTCATGATGTTCGGCCCGTACGGCTGGGTCGGCGGTACCTGGCATCAGCTCGTGGAGACCACCGCCGCCCATGTGGTGCGGGTGCTGGCCGAGGCGCGGCGGCGTGGTGCGACGGCCGTGGAGGTCCGTCCGGAGTCGGCCGCGCGTTGGACGGCCGAGATGCGCCGCCGGTTGCGCGGTTCGGTCTTCACCGGCCGGTGCGCGACGGCCAACAGCTACTACTTCGACCATCACGGCGACGTCCCTTATCTGCGGCCTACCAGTTCCGCCCAGGCCCGTACGGCCGCCGCCACCTTCCCCCTGGACGACTACCGCTATGAGACGAGGCCCGTATGACCGCCCCCGAACAGCCCGTCCCGCCCGTCCCGCCCGTGCCCGCACGGATGATGCAGGTGCGTCGTCTTCGCTTCGCCTATCCCCAGGGTTCGCTGCGCCGCCATTACGTGGAGGGCGATCTGATCATGAGCCATGTCGTGGCCGTGCTCTCGGCGACGTTTCCGCCGGGTGAGGACTTCTTCATCCGTTCCGTGCGCCATTATTCGGGCCGGGTCACCGACCCGGAGCTCAAGCGCCAGGTGAAGGCGTTCATCGGTCAGGAGGTGGTGCACGGCCGCGAGCACGACACTCTCAACCGGGCGTTGCGCGCGATGGGCTACCCCACTCATTGGGTGGATGCCTTTGTCAGGCGCAGTACCCGTCTCAGCACCCGGTTCATGCCGGCTCGTGTCGCCCTCGGCCATACCGCCGCCTTGGAGCACTACACCGCGACGCTCGCCGAGTGCCTGCTCACCGATCCGCGCGCGCGGGCGCTCCTGGGCGAGACCGAGGTCCGTAATGTGCTGCTGTGGCATGCGCTGGAGGAGTCGGAGCACAAGTCGGTGGCCTTCGACGTCTACCGCGCCGTCGGTGGTTCGGAGCGCATGAGGCGCCGCACGATGATCGAGGCGACCGTCGGGCTCCTCGGCGTGACGATCGTCTTCACGATCCTGTCGATGCTGAAGGACCCGGCGACCTACAATCCGCGCCGCCTTCTCGCCAGTCTGCGCGCCCTGCGCCGTTCGCCGTTCCTGGACGAGAAGGTCCGTGCCCGCATCCGCGACTACCAGCGCCCCGGCTTCCATCCCGATGACTTCGACGCCACCGAGGCCCTCTCCCGCTGGCGTGCCGAGCTCTTCGGTCCCGACGGAGCCCTCCTGGAGCGTCTCGCCCGGTGAACCGGGCTCAACTCACCATCACGCGGGCGTAGGGGGTGGTGGGGTCGCGCCGAGGCTCCCCCGGCGCGGGCCTGTGATGGATCAGGTCGGCGTTCGTCTCGCAGCGGACCCGGACTTGCTCTTTGGCGTCGTTTCCGGTCACGGGTCTCCTCATTCGGCAGGATCGGTACCCTGACTCAGGGGAGTTGATCGTGTGCATGATGTGAGCGGATTGGTGTTGAGTCTGCTCGGTGCGCTGGCCGCCAGCGTGTTCTTCGGTGTGGCCACGGTGTTGCAGGCGATCGCCGCGCGGGAGGTTCCGGCGGGGGAGGGCGTGGATCCTCGTCTGATGGCGGGGCTGGTGCGGCGGTTGCCGTATGTGGTCGGCGTGGTTCTGGACACGTTGGGCTTCTTCGCCGAGTTGGCCGCGCTGCGTTCGCTGCCGTTGTTCGTGGTCCAGGCGGTGATCGCCGCCAACCTGGCGGTGACGGCCGTCGTCGCGTCGAGGATGATGCGCATCGGCCTGTCCGGTGTGGAGTGGGTGGCCGTCGGTGTGGTGTGCGCCGGTCTGGCGATGCTGGGGCTGTCGGCGGGGCAGGAGGGCCCGGCCCACGTGGGCGTGGTCTTCCACTGGATGCTGCTCGTGGTCGCGGTCGCGTTGTTCGGTGTCGGGACCGCCGTCGGGCGTCTGAGCGGTACGGTCCGGGCTGTCGCCCTGGGCCTGGTGGCGGGCCTGTCGTTCGGTGTCGTCGCCGTCTGCGCGCGGGTGCTGACCAGCCTGGCCCCGCTGGACCTGCTGCGGGATCCCGCTCTGTACGCGATGGGCGTGGCGGGTATCGGGGCGCTTCTGCTGTACGCGACGGCTCTGCAGCGCG
>JAFACJ010000691.1 GCA_023425615.1 Actinomycetes bacterium | reverse complement strand
GGGCGGGGCCCAGCCGTACCGCCTCGTCGGCCAGCCGCACGTGCTCGCTGGTGCGGTCGGGGTCGGAGAAGACCGCGACCGTGCGCAGCCCGAGCCGGCGCGCGGTGCGGATGACGCGGGCGGCGATCTCGCCGCGGTTGGCGACGAGCAGGGTGTCGAAGGCCGGTGTCATGCGGACGCGGTCCCGTCGCTGATCGTCATCTGGACGGGGGTCGGGTCGAACCCGTTGCTGGGGTTGTTGATCTGCGGGCAGTTGGAGACCAGCACCAGGACGTCGGTCTCGGCCCGCAGGACGACCTTGAGGCCGGGTGAGGAGATGCCGTCCACGATGCCGAGGGTGCCGTCCCCTTCCACGGGGACGTTCATGTACCAGTTGATGTTGGAGACCAGGTCCCGCTTGCCCAGCCCGTGCTTGGCGCCTTCGGCGAGGAAGTTGTCGACGCAGGCGTGCTGCGACCAGGTGTGGTGGCCGTAGCGCAGGGTGTTGGACTCCTTGGAGCAGGCGCCTCCGACGGTGTCGTGCCGGCCGCAGGTGTCCTCCACGACGGTCATCAGCGGGGTGTGCTCGTTGGACAGCAGGACCGAGCCGGTGGTCAGGAAGATGTTGCCCTGGGCGTGGATGGTGTCGGGAGCGCTGTAGCGGACGGCCGTGTCGTGGGCGTCGTACACCAGGAAGTCGACGGCCTGGTTGCCGTGCAGGTCGGTGATGGTGAGCAGGTGGCCCGCGGGGATGACGGCGGACCAGGGGGCCCGGGCCGGTACGACGGTGTTGCCGGTGGTCATGCGAGTCCCCTTGCGGTGAGGAGGGCGGCGGTGTTGCGGAAGGCGCGGCGGCCTTCGGGTGTGGCCTCCCACAGCGGGTCGCCGGGCGGGGTGGGCGCCGCCTTCCAGGCGAGGACCTCCAGCGGGGTGCTGTGGTAGTCGGGCCTGGGGTCCACGGGGTGCGGGACGTTGGCGATGAGGACGATGAGGTCCTGTTCGGCGCGCAGGGTGACGGACGCGCCGGGGCCCGCCGAGCCGGTGAACTCCAGGGAGCCGTCCTCGCGCACCTCGACGCCCTGGAAGAAGGAGAGGGAGGGCGGCAGGTCGCGGGGCTCCAGGCCGTTCTTGAGGGCGGCGAGCTTGAACAGCTCGCGGCCCGCGGGGCTGGCGGACTGCGGGGCGCCGTCGCCGTACCGCGCGGTGTTGCGGGCGAGGGTGGAGGTGCCGCACAGGGCGTCGTGCCGCCCCGAGGTGTCGGCGATCACCGAGGCCAGTACCCGTGCCTGGTCGGTCAGGAGCAGTTTGCCCTCGCCGAGGTAGGCGTTCCACTGCACCTTGACGGTGTCGGCGACGTTGAGCCGCTCCCAGGGGCGGTCGGCGGCGAACAGCAGCAGGTGGGCGCAGGCGTCGCCGCGCAGGTCCGTCAGCCTCAGCTCGGTGCCGCGGGCCAGCGTGTGGTGCGTGTAGTTGCCGCCCGCCACGGTCTCGGCCCACACCAGGGGCCCGGCCTCGGGCGGCGGGGCCGGCCAGTCGGTGGCGGGCACCACCGGCATGGCCTCGGTCCGGGTCCCCTCCTGGGCGCGGGCGTGGTCTCGCGCGCCGTGCGTCGTCGCCGTCGTCATGGCTCGCCCTCCTCGCGGCGTCTCCGCCGCTGACTCAGCTCTTTTCTGTCGCTCGACAGAAATTAGACGGAGGCAGATTCATGACCATTACCCCGGTGTTTCCACCGGGTTACCTCCTCCTCACCGAGCAGTCCCGAGCCGTCCCGGGCCGAGGTGCCGTGCCCTCCCGCCCGTCTCAGCGCGGCGCGAGGCCCGCGGTGACGTCGGCCGCCGGGGCGGGGCGCGCCCGGTTCCAGGAGGTCCCCGCCCACAGGTGCAGCGTGTCGGCGTCCCCCTGCTCGGCCGCGGCCCGGCGCAGCGGCGCCGTCAGATGGTGGACCTGCGGGTAGGCCGCGGGGGCGCGGCCGGAGTACTCCGCCATGAACCGGTTGACCAGGCCGCGCGCCGGACGTCCGGTGAAGGCCCTGGTCAGGGCGGTGCCGGTGAAGCGGGGATCGGTCAGCGCCGCGCGGTGGACCGCGCCGGTCCCGCTCTCGTCGCACAGCAGGAAGGCGGTGCCCGCCATGGCCGCGACCGCCCCGCCGGCCAGGACGCGGGAGACGTCTTCGGCCGAGGCGATGCCGCCCGCCGCGATGAGGGGGAGCCGCGAGACCTCGCGCACCTGGAGCAGCAAGCGGTCCACGCCCGCCCCCTGGCGGTCGGTGTTGGTGAACGAGCCGCGGTGGCCGCCCGCCTCGGCCCCCTGGACGCACAGCGCGTCGGCCGCCGCGGCCAGCCTTGCCTCCTCCGCCGACGTCACCGTGACCACCACGGCCGTCCCCTTGCCGCGGAACGCCTGGATGAGCCCGTCCTCCGGGCGGCCGAACGTGAAACCCACCACCTCCGGCGGGTCGGCGAGCAGATCCGTGACCTTGGCCGCGAAGTCGTCATCGCCGCCGCGCGGAGTACCGAGCACGGCTCCCAGCCTCCGAGCCTCTCCCCCGATGGCCCGCGCGTAGGCGTCGAGTTCCGCCTGATCTGCCGCGTCCTGCGTCGGCATGAACACGTTCACACCGAACGGACGCGACGTCAGCCCACGTGTCCGCTCGATCTCCCCCCTCATCTGCGCGGCGGTCTTGTACCCGGCCGCGAGGAAACCCAGCCCGCCCGCCTCCGACACGGCCGCGACCAGCTCGGGTGTGGCAGCCCCTCCGGCCATCGGCGCCTGCACCACCCGGAGCGCGGGCAGCCACGGCATCGTGTCGCTCATGGGTTCTCCTCTCAGCGTCCCAAGATCCGAAGCCTATGCCTCCGACCTGCGAGAAGAGTTCCCGGCCCGCCGCGCCGTGCGGGGTGTCAGCGCACCAGTCCCCTGCCGGTGATGGGCGGCAGGTCAAGGGCCGTGACCAGGCCGGGCGGTGCCTTGACGACGGCCGGGATGGCGTTGACGAGGCGCATCGCCGTCGCCTTCAGACCCGCCGTGTTGTGGTCGCCGTCGGTGCCGAGCAGTTGCAGGTCGAGGGTGTAGTTCGGCTCGCCGGTCACCACCACGCGGTAGCAGCCCTGGCCCGCGGGCTGCGGCCAGTCCGGGGCGAGGTCGTCGCGGAGCCGGGTGACGTGCTCCAGCACGACGACGGGACGGCCGTCCTTCATGCCCCGCACCTCGAAGCGGAGCGCGGCGGCGGTGCCCTTCTCGATCGTGCCGCAGGATATCTCGAAGGTCTCGGGGGCGGGCAGCCTGACGTACCGCTCCTCCACGCCGTCCAATTCGACGCCGAGCCCGGCCGCGAGCTGTCGCACGACACTCCCCCACGC
>JAFACJ010000685.1 GCA_023425615.1 Actinomycetes bacterium | reverse complement strand
CCCTTGGGGACCGCCGAGGGCGAGCCCTTCACGCAGTCGGCGGTGCGGGTGGCCGAGCCCACCGACGCGCCCGCCGCCTGGACGGCGATCACGGTCGGCCGGTCCTCGGGCAGCCGTACCCGGCTGCGGACGACGGTGCCGCCCGCGATGACCTCGGTGCGCAGCACCTTCCCGTCGACGCGCAGCGCGTAACGCTCGTCGGAGGCACCGGTGTTGGCCACCGTGACCTCGACGATCCCGGCGGGGCAGCTCGCCTCGCCGAACGTCGCCTTCAACCCGCCTGGCGGAACGACGAACAGCAGTTCCCCGAACACCGGACCCCTCCCCCGAAGCATGATCATCAGATCGCGCTCGGTGGACTACCCCCGATCGGCCCGTCCGAACATCCGATCCCTGCGGCCCGGCCACAGACCGCCCCACCACAGGATGATCATGCCGGTGACCAGCGAGGCGACGCCGGTGGCGATCCGCGCCACCATCACGGTCCGGTCGGACCCGGTGTAGGGCAGCCGCTCGGTGGGCTTCGGCGACGCCGCGGCCCTGGCGCAGTCCAGCTTGTAGGAGCGCGACGCCTGCGGCTTGCCGTCCTGGGTGACCCGGACGACCACCGTCTTGTCCTCCGAGAGCGTCACCGGGCTGGTCCGCGAGGAGTTCGGGCCGAGCCGGTCGGCCAGGACCAGCGAGCCGTTCCGGGTGATCGAGTACGCCTGCCCGTTCTGCGCGTCGTTCGTCACCTTCACGGTGATCCGGTCACTCGGGCACTTGACACGGCCGAAGCTCACCGTCAGCGGCTGCACGGACGGCTTGTCGGCCGGCGGCGGGTTCTGCGGCTTGGCGGTCGTGGCCGTGGGCGCCGGGGCGGGTGGCTTGGTGGCCGTGGGGGTGCGGCTGGGGGTCGGTGACGCGGAGGTCCGCGACGGGCTGGGAGAGGCGCTCTTGGAGGCGGTCGGCGAGGTGCTCTTGGACGGCGTCCCGGTCGGCCTGCGCGTGGAGGTGGGGGTGGAGGTGGGCCGGTGCGTCGAGGTCGGCGTCCCCGAAGCCGTGGGCTCCGCGGTCGAGGACGCGTCGGACGTGCTGTTCCCCCCGGTGAAGGCGGGAATGACGATCAGTGCTCCGATCACGAAGAAGATCGCTGCAATGATCACCCTGACCGGCTGCATCCCCGCGCCTCCCAAGAGCATCGCTTGATCGTTTCTTTACCCTCCATTGTGGTGGTTACGCCCCGGTTCGGTAGGCACAATGCGGTCCCCACTGGTGGAGCGGCGTGTCCGGAGCCCCGGGGGACCCACGATGATGGAGGCCATGCAGGAAGAGGACGACATCCGGCCCGGCCGCCTCCTGGTGGCCACCCCGATCCTGGAGGACCCCAACTTCCGGCGCAGCGTGGTCCTGGTGGTCGACCACGGCCCGGAGGAGGGGACCTTGGGGGTGGTGCTCAACCGGCCGACCGAGGTGGCGGTCGAGCGGGTCCTTCCCTCCTGGGCCGCGCTGGCCAGCGGCCCCGACGTGGTGTTCCAGGGCGGTCCCGTGGAGCTGGACAGCCCGCTGGCGCTGGCCCATCTGCCCGGCACCGGCGAGCCGCTGGGCTGGCGCGCGCTGGACGGCGTCCCCGCCGTCGCCCGCCTCGGCCTCGTCGACCTCGACGGCCCGCCGGCGCTGCTGGCCGACGGCATCACCGGTTTCCGGGTGTTCGTCGGATACGCCGGATGGGGGCCTGGCCAGCTTCGGTCAGAGATCGCCGAGGGCACCTGGTATGTGCTCACCGCCGAGCCCGCCGACGTCTTCGCCGCCGCCCCCGAGCGGCTGTGGCAGTCGGTCCTGCGACGGCAGGGTGGCGACCTGGCCTTCGTCGCGACCTATCCCGAGGATCCGTCACTAAACTGAACGGATGAGCGACCCGACCTACGATCCCGGCCAGGGCGGCACGGGAACGATGATCAAGCCGGACACCGACGTCCGCCCCGACCTCTCCCACGGTGACGGCGACCACGAGCGCTTCGCGCACTACGTGAAGAAGGCCAAGATCACCGAGAGCGCGCTGACCGGCACCCCGGTGATCGCGCTGTGCGGCAAGGTCTGGGTACCCAATCGGGACCCGAAGAAGTTCCCGGTATGCCCGGAATGCAAGGAGATCTACGAGGGCCTCGCCGGCGGCGGTCCCGAGGAATAAGCGCTTCGCTCCGCCCCGCCGCATTCGTGATCATGTAGTCTGCCTGCACGTTCAGCTTCAGCGCACGGCAGGTCGGGGGACGGATGCGGCGAGGCGTTGCGGTCATGCTCACGGTCACCGCGGTGACGGCACCGGTCGCCACCGCCTCCCAGTCCCGGCAAGAGTCCCTCCGGCGGCAGGACTGCCTTCCCGGCGGAGCGCAGAGCACGGCCCGGCAGGCGCGGTTCTTCGGCGACACCCACGGCTCCGACCCGCTCTTCGTCGACCGGAGCGTCGCCGCGCTGGACCGGAGGGCCCCCCGCGGGGCACCCGCCTCGGTCACCGTCCCCGTCGCCTTCCACGTGCTCACCGACGCCGCGGGCCAGGGCTCCCCGGGACGCGACCGCATCGACCGCCAGATCGCCGCGCTCAACGCCGCCTACGGGGGCAAGACCGGCGGCGCCGACACCGGCGTGCGGTTCCGGCTCGTGTCCGTCGACACCCGCGCCAACGACACCTGGTTCACGGAACCGCACCGCTACGAGCGCGACTACAAGATCCTGCTGCGCAGGGGCGGCCCCGAGACGCTGAACCTCTACAGCGGCGCCGTCGGCACCGAGGTGCTCGGCCACTCCACCTTCCCCGAGACGCAGAAGGCCGAGCCCGTCCTCGACGGTGTGATCATCGACCACCGCAGCCTGCCCGGCGGGCCGTTCCCGCACTTCAGCCTCGGCTACACCGCGGTCCACGAGGTCGGCCACTGGCTCGGCCTGTTCCACACCTTCGAGAACGGCTGCCGCACCCCCGGAGACGGCGTCGATGACACCCCGTACGAGTCGACGCCCTCCGAAGGCTGCCCGACGGCCAAGGACACCTGCACCGCGCCCGGCACCGACCCGGTGCACAACTTCATGAACTACTCCTGGGACGACTGCATGAAGGAGTTCACCCAGGGCCAGGGCGAGCGGATCCGGCGGAGCTGGGAGACGTACCGCAGGACGCCGACCGCCGCCAAGGCAGCCGCGCTGGACGGTGACGCCCCCGTGGTGGTGCCCGCCGTGCCCGCCGTCTGACGGGGGCGGGTCACTCCTCCCCGTCGCCCCCGCGACCGCCCGCGGCGTCCCGCACGGCGGCGGCCACGGCGGTGGTGACGTCGGGGTGGAAGACGCTCGGCACGATGTAGTTGGGGCCGAGTTCGGAGTCGGTGACCACCGCGGCCAGCGCCTGCGCCGCCGCCACCAGCATGTCCAGGGTGACCTCGCGGGCCTGGGCGTCCAGCAGGCCGCGGAAGACGCCGGGGAAGGCCAGCACGTTGTTGATCTGGTTGGGGTAGTCGCTGCGCCCGGTGGCGACGACGGCCGCGTGCTCGCGCGCCTCGTCCGGGCTGACCTCGGGCTCGGGGTTGGCCAGCGCGAAGACGATCGCGCCGGGCGCCATGCCCGCCACGTCGTCGCCGGTGAGGATGCCGGGGGCCGAGACCCCGATGAAGACGTCGGCGCCCTTCACCGCGCCCTTGAGGTCCCCGGCGTAGCCGTCGGCGTTGGTGTGCTCGGCGATCCAGCGCAGCGACCCGTCCATGCCGTCGCGGCCCTGGTGGACGGCGCCGTGCATGTCGCAGACGATGACGTTCCGCGCCCCGGCGTGCAGCAGCAGCTTGAGGATGGCGCTGCCGGCCGCGCCCGCGCCCGCCAGCGCGATCCGCACCTCGCCGAGGTCCTTGCGCACCACCCGCAGCGCGTTGGTGAGCGCCGCCAGCACGCAGATCGCGGTGCCGTGCTGGTCGTCGTGGAAGACCGGGATGTCCAGCAGCTCGCGCAGCCTCGCCTCGATCTCGAAGCAGCGCGGCGCGGAGATGTCCTCCAGGTTGATGCCGCCGAAGCCGGGCGCGATGCACTGGACGATGCGCACGATCTCATCGGGGTCCTGGGTGTCCAGGCAGATCGGCCAGGCGTCGATCCCGGCGAACCGTTTGAACAGCGCGGCCTTGCCCTCCATGACCGGCATGGCCGCCTCCGGGCCGATGTTGCCGAGGCCCAGCACGGCCGAGCCGTCGGTGACCACCGCGACGCTGTTGCGCTTGATCGTCAGCCGCCTGGCGTCCTCCTTGTTGCGGGCGATGGCCAGCGACACCCGGGCCACGCCCGGGGTGTAGGCCATCGAGAGCTCCTCGCGGTTGCGCAGCGGCACCTTGGACTTCATCTCGATCTTGCCGCCGAGGTGCATGAGGAAGGTGCGGTCGGAGACCTTGTGCACCTTCACCCCGTCGATCGACTCCAGCACCCCGACGATCGCCTCGGCGTGCTCGGTGTCGCGGGTGGCGATGGTGACGTCGA
>JAFACJ010000655.1 GCA_023425615.1 Actinomycetes bacterium | reverse complement strand
CGGATCCACCTCCTCACGGGGGATGCCCCCCAGCCTGCCCCGGGCGGACCCGAAGCTGATCACGTCGCCGTCTTCGAGGACCCTGCGGGCGATGGGACGTCCGTTGACCCTGGTGCCGTTGCGCGATAGGCCCATGTCCACGACATAGACGTAGGGCCCGCGCCGCACGAGTTCGGCGTGCAGACGCGAGACGCTCGGGTCCTCCAGACGGATGTCCACCCCCTTTCCTCTGCCGACCGTCGTGACGTCGGGACGTAGCGGGATGACCGTGCCGCTGTCCTCGATCCGTATGAACGGCCCCTCCACTGTGGTTCCTCCCACTCAGTTAGCGACCCCTGTCGTCGGGGTTACCCGGCGTTGACAAGGTCACACCCACCTACCGGTGGGTAGAACTTTCAACGGAACGGGGTTTGAGATGACCCGGCTAGACTCGCTGAGTGATGACAATCGAACGTCCGGGACGGCTGCGGGGGCATGTGCCCTATGCGCTCGTCCTCGCCGGGGTCCTGGGAGGGCTCTTCACCTCCTGGCAGGACTTCCGGACCGGCGCCTACATCATGGCCGCGTCCATGCTCTGCGGCGCGGCGTTCCGCGCTTTCCTGCCCGAGAGCGGTCTGGGGTTCCTGGCCACCCGCAAACGGGTGACCGATGTCACGGTCATGGCCGTGCTGGGAATCGGTCTCGCCGTCTTTGCCTGGACCGCACGTGGCGGGTGAGTGAGAACTTTGTCAAGTATCGAAAACCCGGGGTGCAGGTCTAGACCTCTGACCCCCCTCATATACCCTCCCCATGAGCCTTACAAGGGACCGCAGGGGCGAGGAAAGGGAAGCCACCAGCCATGCCCAAGATCAAAGTAGAGGGACCGGTCGTCGAGCTCGACGGCGACGAGATGACCCGGATCATCTGGCAGTTCATCAAGGACAGCCTGATCCTGCCCTACCTCGACGTCGACCTGAAGTACTACGACCTGAGCATCGAGAACCGCGATGCCACGGACGACCAGGTCACCGTCGACTCCGCCAACGCCATCAAGCAGTACGGCGTGGGCGTGAAGTGCGCCACGATCACCCCTGACGAAGCGCGCGTCGAGGAATTCGGCCTCAAGAAGATGTGGCGTTCCCCCAATGGAACGATCCGCAACATCCTCGGCGGTGTGGTCTTCCGCGAGCCGATCGTCGTGCAGACGATCCCGCGCCTGGTGCCCGGCTGGACCCAGCCGATCATCATCGGCCGCCACGCCCACGGCGACCAGTACCGCGCCACCGACTTCGTGGTCCCCGGCCCCGGCACCGTGACGATCTCCTACGTGCCCGAGGACGGCTCGGAGCCGATGGAGTTCGAGGTCGCCAAGTTCCCCGGCGGCGGCGTCGCCATGGGCATGTACAACTTCGACGACTCCATCCGCGACTTCGCCCGCGCCACCATGCGGTACGCGCTGGACCGCAGGTTCCCGCTGTACATGTCGACGAAGAACACGATCCTGAAGGCCTACGACGGCCGTTTCAAGGACATCTTCCAGGAGATCTTCGACGCCGAGTTCAAGGCCGAGTTCGACGCGGCCGGCCTCACCTACGAGCACCGCCTGATCGACGACATGGTCGCCGCGGCGCTCAAGTGGGAGGGCGGCTTCGTCTGGGCCTGCAAGAACTACGACGGCGACGTCCAGTCCGACATCGTCGCGCAGGGCTTCGGCTCCCTGGGCCTGATGACCTCCGTCCTGATGACGCCCGACGGCAAGACCGTCGAGGCCGAGGCGGCGCACGGTACCGTGACCCGGCACTACCGCCAGCACCAGCAGGGCAAGCCCACCTCCACCAACCCCATCGCGTCCATCTTCGCGTGGACCCGCGGCCTGGCGCACCGGGGCAAGCTGGACGGCACCCCCGCGGTCACCGACTTCGCCCACCAGTTGGAGCAGGTCTGCATCGAGACCGTCGAGGCGGGCCAGATGACCAAGGACCTGGCACTGCTCGTCGGCGGCGACACCCCGTGGCTGACCACGGAGGAGTTCCTCCACGCCCTGGACGTCAACCTGCAGAAGAAGATCGCCCAGTAAGGCTCATCTCGTGACGCCGAAGGCCGCGCATCTCACCCGGGGTGCGCGGCCTGTCGCGTGTACTGGGGCGATAGCCTGGCAGGTGCAGTATCTCGATACCGAGAGATCCCGCCCTTCCTTGGAGTGATCGCGAAAATGGCACGCACCCCTGTCAACGTCACCGTCACCGGCGCGGCCGGCCAGATCGGCTATGCCCTGCTGTTCCGCATCGCGTCCGGGCAACTGCTCGGCGCCGATGTACCGGTGAAGCTGCGGCTCCTGGAGATTCCGCAGGCGGTCAAGGCCGCCGAGGGCACCGCGATGGAACTCGACGACTGCGCCTTCCCGCTGCTGGCGGGGATCGACATCTTCGACAACCCGGCCGAGGGCTTCGCCGGCGCGAACGTCGCCCTGCTGGTGGGCGCCCGTCCCCGTACCAAGGGCATGGAGCGCGGTGACCTGCTGGAGGCCAACGGCGGTATCTTCGGCCCGCAGGGCAAGGCGATCAACGACGGCGCCGCCGACGACATCCGCGTCCTGGTCGTCGGCAACCCCGCCAACACCAACGCCCTGATCGCGTCCGCCGCGGCCCCCGACGTCCCGGCCGAGCGCTTCACCGCGATGACCCGCCTCGACCACAACCGGGCGATCTCCCAGCTGGCCGCCAAGACCGGCGTCCCGGTCAGCGAGCTGAAGAAGCTGACGATCTGGGGCAACCACTCGGCCACCCAGTACCCCGACATCTTCCACGCCGAGGTCGCAGGCAAGAACGCCGCCGAGGTCGTGAACGACGAGAAGTGGCTGGCCGAGGACTTCATCCCGACCGTCGCCAAGCGCGGCGCGGCCATCATCGAGGCCCGTGGCGCCTCCTCGGCCGCCTCCGCCGCCAACGCCGCCATCGACCACGTCCACGACTGGGTCAACGGCACCCCCGAGGGCGACTGGACGTCCGCGGCCATCCCGTCGGACGGCTCCTACGGCGTTCCGGAGGGCATCATCTCCTCCTTCCCGGTCGTGGCGAAGGACGGCAAGTGGGAGATCGTCCAGGGTCTGGACATCAACGAGTTCTCCCGTCCCCGCATCGACGCCTCCGTCGCCGAGCTCGTCGAGGAGCGCGACGCCGTCAAGGCGCTCGGCCTCATCTGAGCCCCAGCACACCCGAAGGCCCCGGAAGTCTCTTCCGGGGCCTTCGCGGTTTGCGGGGTCGTGGAGCGCCGGAGGTCCTCCGCGGCGGTCAGCCCGAGTGGAGGGTCTCGGCGAGGGAGAGGAGGCGGGCGTCGGAGTCGGGGTGGCCGATGAGGGACAGGCCCAGGGGAAGGCCGGCGAGGGTGGCGGCGGGGAGGCTCCGGCCGGGGGCGCCGGCCAAGGGGGCGAGGCAGGTGTAGGGCAGGAGGCGGGAGCGTTCGTAGGGGGCGGTCAGGGGC
>JAFACJ010000620.1 GCA_023425615.1 Actinomycetes bacterium | reverse complement strand
GGGCGGGGCCTCGCGCCCGCGATCGGCACGATCGGGGTGTTCGCCCTGCTCAGGGGCTGATCTTGGGCCCGTGCGGCAGGGGCCGCTGGTAAGCTCCGGGTCAATATCTCCCAAGCGCTTTTTACCTGGAGTCTTCGTGGGGCTTGTGATGAGTGCGGTGCTGGAGAACTCCGGCACCCTGGCCGAGGGCCGGCAGCTGATCGGCATCGCCGCCGGCGCGCTGGCCGCCATGATGGCGGCGAACGCCGGCTGGAAGGTCACCGACTGGTTCCTCGGCCGCCGCGCGGGCGAGGGTGAGAACGCCGGCTAAGGGAGCGGCAAAACCCTTCGCTAAATCGGACATATTGCCCATAGGTCTACCGGTGGCGGTGAGACTGGGGATATGGACTTCGCGAAACTCCGTGCGTTCTGGGCCTCCCGCCAGGGCCTGGACGGCTCGCTCGGCCCCGCCGCGCCCGGCGAGGTCCTGGCCCGGACGGGCTGGGCCCGCTCGATCGGCGGCTTCAACCCGTATCTGACCCTCTTCAGCCGCGCCGGCACCGGCCGCCGCACCGCCGACGAGGCGGTGGAGGCGGGGCGCATCGGGGAGATCACGGCGGTCCGGGGACGCTCCTACGTGCTCCCGGAAGAGGACTACGGCCTGGGCGTGAGGGCCAGCGAGGCGGCGGCCCGCGCCGAGATCAGGGCCAGCGAGGAGCAGGGCGTCGAACACCATGTGCTCGACCAGGTCACCGCGGTGCTCTACGAGGCCATCGGCGACACCCCCACCGACCTGTCCGACCTCGACCTGACCGGGCTCCTGCCCGAAGGCGAGGCGGGCGAGCGCACCCGCGTCGCCGCGCTGGCGCTGCTGCAGTCCCTCGGCGCGATCCGCCGCGTCCCCCTGGAGGGCAGGCTCGACCAGACCGAGCACGGCTACGTCCGCTGGGCGCAGCCGCCGCCCGAACCCAGCGGCGAGGACGCCCGGATGGCGCTCGCCGAACGCTACTGGACCTGGATCGGCGTCGCCTCCCTCGACCACTTCCGCCGCTTCAGCGGCCTGTCGACGGCCGCGGCCGGCGCCGCCGTCGAACCGCTCGGCCTGCACCGGCAGGTGGACGGCGACCTGCTCATCAGGGACGTCGATGAGTTCGGCGACTACGCACCGCCTACCTCGCCGTCCTACGCCCTGGTCAGCGCGCTCGACGGCCTCCACCAGCTGCGCCACGACCTGCCCGCCGTCCTGGACCCCGAACACCGGGAACCGGGCGGACTCCACGGCCAGCCCGTCTTCGACCGGGGCCGGGTCGTCGGCTACTGGAACTTCGACGCCGACGACGGCACCATCGCCTGGAGCACTTGGACGAAGCCCGACGACGCCCTGTACGAGGCGGTCGAACGCGCCGAGACGTTCATCAGGGACGAGGTCGCCGACGCCACCGGCCCGACACCCGACAGCGTGAGACCGCACACGCTCCTGTGATCCGGCCCCTCCGCCCGCCTCCACCCGCCTGTCGACACCCTGGAAGAATGGGTGTCGACAAAGGCGTACAAGAGAGCGGTAGCGGTGTCGATGAGCGCACGGATTCTGGATGGCAAGGCCACGGCGGCCGAGATCAAGAAGGACCTGGAGAAGCGGGTCGCCGAGCTGAGGGACCGTGGGATCACGGTGGGCCTCGGCACCGTCCTGGTCGGCGATGACCCGGGCAGCCACGCCTACGTGGGCATGAAGCACCGTGACTGCGCCGAGGTCGGCATCCGGTCCATCCGCGTCGACCTGCCCGCCGACGCCACGCAGGAGCAGGTCGAGCAGGCCGTCGCCGACCTCAACGCCGACCCCGCCTGCACCGGGTACATCGTCCAGCTCCCGCTGCCCAGGGGTCTGGACGAGCAGCGGGTGCTGGAACTGATCGACCCGGCCAAGGACGCGGACGGGCTCCACCCGGTCAACCTCGGCCGGCTGGTCATGATGAAGGAGGCGCCTCTTCCCTGCACCCCCAAGGGCATCGTCGCCCTGCTGCGCCGCTACGAGGTGCCGCTGGACGGAGCGGAGGTCGTGGTCATCGGCCGCGGCCTGACCGTCGGCCGACCCCTCGGCCTGCTGCTCACCCGGCGCAGCGAGAACTCCACGGTGACGCTGTGCCACACCGGGACCCGCGACCTGGTGCGCCACACCCGGCGCGCCGACATCATCGTCGCCGCCGCCGGCGTCCCCGGGCTGATCACCGCCGACATGGTCAAGCCGGGCGCGGCCGGACTCGACGTCGGGGTCTCCCGGGTGGACGGGAAGCTCGCCGGAGACGTCTCCTTCGCCGTCTCCGAGGTGGCCGGATGGGTGGCGCCCAACCCCGGCGGGGTCGGTCCCATGACCCGTGCGATGCTCCTGTCGAACGTGGTGGAGTCCGCGGAGGCGGAGAACAGGTGACCGCAGCGAAGCGAGGATCGCCTGTTCTTCCCGCGGGGGTCTGGGGGGCGCCCCCCAGATGAACCCTCCTCCGCGCACTGACGTGCCCCCACCGGGCCTCGGCCCGGTGCCTTGCGTTCACTGCGTGTCCTGCGCCCAGCCGGCCCCTCTGCCGGCTGGGCCTCACTGCTGTCCGTCGGACCTGGCTGTCCCGCGCGTGGCGCGGGTCCTCCTCAGCTGGCCCGGCGGGTGACGGGGGTCCGCGCGGCGATGCCCGGACGGCGCGGCTCCGGGGGAAGGGGCGTGGTGCGCGCGGCCTGCGGTGGAATGTGCACCGATGGCAGCGGGCGGACCAGGCCCATGGCGATGACCTCGTTGGCCAGACGGGTACGGCGGTTCACGCCCTCCGGGACGCGGAACTTCTGGTACAGGCGAAGCAGGTGCTGCTTCACCGCCGCCTCCGTCACGACCAGTTCGGTCGCGATGTCCTTGGCCGTCGCGGGGGCGACGAACGCCGCGTCCGACAGCGCGGGACGGCACAGTGCCGTCAGCACGTCGATCTCACGGCGGGTGAGCTCGGGCGCCACGGCCCGGCGCAGTTCTACCTCCGGATCCACCTCCTCACGGGGGATGCCCCCCAGCCTGCCCCGGGCGGACCCGAAGCTGATCACGTCGCCGTCTTCGAGGACCCTGCGGGCGATGGGACGTCCGTTGACCCTGGTGC
>JAFACJ010000578.1 GCA_023425615.1 Actinomycetes bacterium | reverse complement strand
TAGGGGGCGAGGAGTTCGGCGACCTCCTCGCCGAGGAACTCCGTGAGAGGCGCCGCGTCCGGGTCCGGGTTGAGGAAGACGAACCCGGCGAAGCATTCGACCCGCACCGGCAGCAGTGAGTTCTCTTCCTTGTCGATCGGCCCGGCGAGGTCCTCCCTCAGCAGGCCCCGCAGCTTCCCGTCGAGCCCGTAGGACCACAGGTGGTACTGGCACAGGAAGCCGCGCTTGGCGTTCCCGCTGCCGCTGCACAGCATGTTGCCGCGGTGCCGGCAGGCGTTGACGAACCCGCGGAGCACTCCCTCCCTGTCCCGGACGACGACGTAGGACTGGTCGAAGATCCGGTATTCCCTCCAGTCGCCGACCTCGGGCAGGTCGTCGGCACGGCAGACGATCTGCCAGACCCGCATCCAGATGGACTCTCGCTCCCGCTGCTGGAAGTCGGGGGAGGTGTAGCGGTCGGTCGAGATACGGACGTTCGACTTCCCGGTGACCTCCGAGAGGCGGAGACCCGTCGTCTCCACCCACTCTCCCGGTCTTGCCGGCTGCGCCATCGCGATTCCCTTCGATCCGTGCCGGTAATTAATCGATCGATTGGTTAATTCTCGTATGATGTGCGCCACACCACGACGTGTCAAGGGAGGCTCCAGGCAGGGGCGCCGGTTCCAAGGACTCTGATCAGGGCGGCAACCGAACGGCAGCCGAAGGAAGGTTCCATGCGGCCGATCCACTCGTGCGGAAGACCGGAGGTAGCGGGATGCGGAGAACCTCGCGTTGGTGTGCGGCCGTCATGGCGGGCCTGATGTTCACCGGTATGACGGCGGGCCAGGCCGCGGCCGGGCCCGGAACGCCGGAGTCGCGGACCTACGGCTGGGGGCTCAACAGTGCGGGGCAGGTCGGGATCGGGACATGGGGCGACTCCTACGACACGGCGCAGCCGGTCCTGCCCGGCACGGAGTTCGTCCAGGCGTCCGCCGGAGAGGGCCACACCCTGGCGATCACGGAGGACGGGACCCTGTACTCGTGGGGGACGAACACCTGCGGGCAACTGGGTACCGGGAACCTCACCGCCCGGACGACACCGGGCGTCGTACCGGGCCTGACGGGTGTGACGGCGTTCGCGGCGGGCCGGAACTTCAGCGTGGCGGCGACCCGGAGCGGTGTGTACGCGTGGGGCTGCAACGACAAGGGACAGCTCGGGATCGGCACGACCGGCGGCCCGGTGTCCACCCCGGTGCCCATAGAGGGAGTCCACAGAGACTCCGACTGGGTGGTGACGGTGGCGGCGGGCTACGATCACGCGCTGGCGGCCACCCTGTCGGGCAGGCTCTACGGGTGGGGGCTGAACGACGACGGCGA
The DNA here is from genome assembly GCA_023425615.1 of Actinomycetes bacterium. Taxonomy (GTDB): domain Bacteria; phylum Actinomycetota; class Actinomycetes; order Streptosporangiales; family Streptosporangiaceae; genus Actinocorallia. The sequence continues at coordinate 2,521 of JAFACJ010000578.1, read as the reverse complement.
GATCGGAGACGGCACGACCCAGCAGCGCACGTCACCGGTGCCCGTCACGCTCGGAAACGACAAGAAGCCGCACAGCGTGTCGGCGGGCGTCAACCACACCGTCGTGACGACCGAAGACCGCCTGCTGTTCGCCTGGGGCGCCAACAGTGACGGGCAGCTCGGGCTCGGTGAATTCGGCCCCGACCGGCTGACGCCGACGCGGGTGCCGACGCCCGCCGGCTCCTGGGCCGTCGGGTTCGCGGGAGGCCACCACACGCTCTTCACCTTGCAGCAGTGGAACCCGGCCCGTTCCACCGTCTACTCCGTGGGCCAGAACGGCTACGGCCAGCTCGGTACCGGCGACAAGACCGACCGGGCGACGCCCTACCCCGTCGCGACGAGGACCACGGACTCCGGCTTCTACGGCTTCCGCGTGGTCGCGGGGCTGGACTTCTCCCTGGTCTACGCGATCGATCCGAAGGCGAAGGCGAGCACGTTCGGCAACAACCGGAGCGGACAGCTGGGGCTCGACAGCACCGCTCCGGAAGTCCTCTCCTACTCTCCCGCCTCCGTGGCCGTCACGAGCGGCTCCTGCGCGGTGGAGGGGAGCCATTACTGGTCCGGCCCCACCGCCCGCCACACCCTGGGCGTCCTGGTGGACGGGCTGTCCTGCCCCTAGAAGGTCCGTCGCGGATCTCCTGGGATAGGTTGCCGGGGTGCTGAACGTTCGGGTCACCGGAGTCGTCGTCGAGGACGGGTCGATCCTGCTGCTCGACCAGGACACCGGCACCGGCAGGTCGTGGTCCCTGCCCGGCGGGAAGGTCGAACCGGGCGAGTCCCTGGAAGAGGCGCTGATCCGGGAGCTGCGGGAGGAGACCGGCCTTGAGGTCGAGGTCGGCAGGCTGCTCTACGTCTGCGACCACCTGCCGGACGGCGGCGCCCACATCGTCCACATCACCTTCGAGGCCCGCCGCGTCGGCGGTGAGACCGGCGCCATCGCGGCGGGCGCGGACTCGCGGCCCATCCGCGGCGTGGCGTTCGTGAAGGTCGCCGACCTGCCGTCACTCGGCTTCACCGAACGGTTCACCGAACTCGTGCGAGACGGATTCCCGGGAGCCGGCTCCTACCGGGGAGTCAAGGCCAACATCGGGCTGTGACTCACGCTCGGCGACACTCTTGCGAATGGATGGGCGCCTCGTCGGCGGTGTCCGTGGTGCAGCAGGCGTCCGGTGCGCCCTCGGCGCTCTTGCCGAGGGTGTCGGCGTCGGCCTTCACCGTGTAGACCTCCCACGGCTCGGCGCCGGGGGCGGTGACCCACACCTTGTCCTGAAGGGCGTAGCAGCAGGAGGTGCCGTTCTCCTCGAACGTCGCCAGGCCCGCGTCGGCCAGGCGGGTGGTCGCGGCGGTCACCTGGTCGGTGGACTCGACCTCGACGCCCAGGTGGTCCAGGCGGGTCGCCTCGCCGGCCTCGCCCTCCAGCAGGACGAGCTTGAGCGGCGGCTCGGCGATGGCGAAATTGGCGTAGCCGGGCCTGATCTTGGCGGGCTCGGCACCGAACAGCTTGGCGTAGAAGGCGATCGACGCCTCCAGATCAGCGACGCGAAGGGCGAGTTGGACACGGGACACGGCGGGCTCCTCACCGTCTTGAATCGATGTTCCTCTATCCACCGTTGCACCCTGATTCGAGACCTGTCAATATAGAAGAATGTCGAAACAAGAGCCGCCGGTGCTCGTCCAGGACGGCGCGGCCGACTGCTGCCCCGGCGGAGCGCCGCCGCCCGGGTCGGAGGGCTGCTCGTGACCGCGGCCTCCGCCCCCGCGGCCGCGGGGCGGCTGTCGTTCACCGACCGGTACCTCGCGGTGTGGATCCTGCTGGCGATGGCCGCCGGCCTCGGCCTCGGCCGCGCCGTTCCCGGCCTCGGAGACGTCCTGGCGAAGGTCGAGATCGGCGGGATCTCCCTGCCGATCGCGCTCGGCCTGCTGATCATGATGTACCCGGTGCTGGCCAAGGTCCGCTACGACCGGCTCGACACCGTCACCGGCGACCGCAGGCTCATGGTCTCCTCGCTGGCCGTCAACTGGATCATCGGCCCCGCCGTCATGTTCGCCCTGGCCTGGCTGCTCCTGCCCGACCACGCCGAATACCGCACGGGACTGATCATCGTCGGGCTCGCCCGCTGCATCGCGATGGTGATCATCTGGAACGACCTGGCGTGCGGGGACCGGGAGGCCGCCGCCGTCCTCGTCGCGTTGAACTCGGTGTTCCAGGTGCTGGCGTTCGGGCTGCTCGGCTGGTTCTACCTCGACCTGCTGCCCGGCCTGCTGGGCCTGGGCGAAGGCGAGCATCTGGACATCTCGGCGTGGAAGCTGGCCGCGAACGTCCTGGTCTTCCTCGGCGTCCCGCTCGTCGCCGGCTTCCTCACCCGCCGGCTCGGCGAGCGCAGGCTCGGCCGCGAGCGCTACGAGGCGGGCGTCCTGCCGAGGATCGGGCCGTGGGCGCTGTACGGGCTGCTGTTCACGATCGTCGTGCTGTTCGCCCTCC
>JAFACJ010000573.1 GCA_023425615.1 Actinomycetes bacterium | reverse complement strand
AGGATCCCGCCGACCTCGACCTCCTCCAGCACGAAGCGCGTCAGCGACCCCTGCGCGATCAGCGGCACGTACCGCAGCAGCTCCTCCACCGCCGTGGGGACGAGACCGGGGTCCTCGACCAGCCGCGCGTAGTCACCGCCGCGCAGGAGCAGGTAGACGAAGTTGGGGATCTGGGAGGCGGTGGTCTCGTGCCCGGCGCCGAGCAGGGCGCGCAGCAGGTTGTTCAGCTCGTCGCCGGTGAGCCGGTCCCCTTCGATCCGCTCGCGCACCAGCGCCCCGGTGAGGTCGTCGGTCGGCCGGTCCACGCGCTGTGCCGCCAGATCCTCCAGATAGGCGTTCATCTCCCCGATGTTGGCCAGCACCTGCTCGACGGTCAGCCCGGTGGTGCTGAGCAGCGCGTTCATCCAGACGGCGAAGCGCGACCTGTCCGAGGCGGGGACGCCGAGCAGTTCGCAGATGACCTCGACGGGCAGGTCGAGCCCGAATCCCGCGACCAGATCGGCGGGAGGTCCCGCCTCGATCATGTCGTCGATGAGGCGGTCGGCGATCTTCTGCGTGCCCGCGCGCAGCCGCTCCACGCGGCGCGGGGTGAAGGTGCGGTACACGAAGCCGCGCAGGCGGGTGTGGTCGGGCGGGTCGGCGGTGAGGAAGGTGCCGGTGCCGGGGTCGACGGGCGTCACCCCGGCGACGCGGTCGGCCGGGATCCCCGCCCGCGCGCAGTCGCGGCCGAAGGCGGGACTGCTCAGGACGAACCTGGCGTCCTCATAGCGGGTGACGAGCCACGCGGGGTCGCCGTAGCCGAGCCGGACGCGGACGGGCTCGCGTTCGGCCCGCGCCTCGCCGAGCCGCGCGGACGGCTGAAGGGGGTGGTCTGCCGGGAAGGGAAAGGCGGGAAGTGCACGCATGGAGGCTCCAGCGAAATGACGCCCGGTAAGGCGAAAAGGGGTCCTGTCGTCATGATGAAACGCCTTGGAATCCCGCACCGCAATACCACCGGCCTGCCAGGGTGGCCTGCCCTCCATGCCAGTACCCTGTCGACCGGGCAGCAATGATCGACGATCATAAAACCCGGGAATAATGATCAGAAATTGATGCCGGTGAGCAATTTCCGCCACCGGCCGCCGGGATTCACCGTGATCCGGAAAAGGTGACGCCGCGTGCCGTCACAGTCCGGCCAGCAGCTCCGGCAGGGCGGCCAGCGACGTGATCCGGTGGACGCCGGGAGGCGCCTCGGGGCCACCCGTCCGATCCAGCCACACCCCGTGCAGACCCGCGTCGCGGGCGCCGAGCCCGTCCAGATCCAGGCGGTCGCCGACATAGGCGACCTCGCCGGGCGGCAGCCCCAGCGCCTCGCACGCCGCGTGGAACGCCCGCGGGTCGGGCTTGGCGTGGCCCATGTCGTCCGAGCACATCAGGAACTCGAAATGGTGCAGCAGCCCCAGATAGGCGAGTTTGCGCTCCTGGAGTTCGCTCACGCTGTTGGACAGCACGGCGTGCCGGTACGGCAGCCCCGCCAGCGCCGGTGCCGCGTCGGGGAACGCCGCCCATGACGCCTCCAGGTGCACGACGTACCTGGCGAACCACGCGTCCGCCTCCTCGTCCGTCGTCTCCTGCCCCAGGTAGACGCGGGCGCGCTCCCGCCGCTGGCCGGGGAAGGTCAGCTCACCGGCGGTGAACCGCGCGTACGCGGTGTGGGTGAGCTCCTGCCACGCCTCCAGCGCCTCCTGGTCGCACGGCAGCCCCTCCGCCGAGAAGTGCAGCCGGAACGCCCTGCGATCGGCGCCCGCGTAGTCGAACAGGGTGTCGTCGACGTCCCACAGCACTGCCTCCACCACGGGGTCGAGGATACCCGGCCCGCCCCTGGCCTTCCTTTCCCGATCCGGTCAGCCCGGCCTGTCGCCGTAGGCGGCCCTGCTGGCCTCGATCTCCGCGATGTGCTCGAGCGCCCAGCCGGCGAGCGCGAGCGCGGGCGGGATGAGGCTCCGCCCGGTGGCGGTCAGCGTGTACTCCACCCGCGGCGGGACCTCGGCGTGCACCGTCCGGGACACCAGGCCGTCGCGTTCCAGGTTCCGCAGCGTCAGCGTCAGCATCCGCTGGGAGATGCCGGGGATCTGCCGGTGCAGTTCACCGAAGCGCAGACGCCCCTGGTCGAGTGTCGCCACGATCAGCAGCGTCCACTTGTCGCAGATCCGGTCGAGCACGGCGCGGATCGTCTTTCCGCCGTCACCTCGGATCATGCAGGTGTGTTCGTACTGCGACATGACCGTCTCCTGTGCCTAACGCACATGAATGTGCCTTTTGTAAGGCTTTCAATAGTGACGCATGATGAGGCGGCTCACGACCGGTAACCATCACCGAGGAGTCCGCATGGACATCGCTTACTGGATCCTCTCCGCGCTGCTGGCGGTGTTCTATCTCTACGCCGGAGGCAAGAAGGTGCTCCAGAGCCAGGAACGGCTCCTGCCGATGATGGGCTGGGTCGACACCGTCCCCATGCCGCTCGTCCGGGTCATCGGGGTGCTGGAGGTCCTCGGCGCGGCGGGGCTGATCCTGCCTCCGCTCACGGGGATCGCGTCCTGGCTCGCCCTCGCCGCGGCGGCAGGTCTCCTCCTCATCCAGGTCGGTGGCATCGCCGTCCATGTCTCCCGCGGGGAGAGCCGGCTGATCGGGCTCAACATCGGCCTTCTGGCGGCGGCGGCCGCGGCCGTCTGGCGGCGGTGGGAAGCCTCGCAGGAGCCGCCGGCGCCCGAACCCGTTCCCGTCGTGACCATCCCCGTCAGCCAGACCGTCGCCTTCATCGCCAAGGCACCCGGCGAATACGAATATATCG
>JAFACJ010000557.1 GCA_023425615.1 Actinomycetes bacterium | reverse complement strand
GGACGTGGGCCTTGGTGTTCCAGATCGGACGGCCCACGGTCGCCGTCGCACTGTCGGTCGTGCCACCGCCCAGGGTGTTGATGGTGTACTCGGTCGGCCCGTACAGGTTGTAGCCGAGCACCCCTTCGGTCTCCCGCAACCGCGTCCACAGGGACTCGGGAACCGCCTCACCACCGAGCAGCACCAACGGAAGCGGAGGGGAATCGAGCAGCCCCCGGTCCAGGAGTTCCCCGGCGTAGGACGGCGTGACGTTGACGACGTCGATGCCGTGCGCCGTCACGTAGTCGATGAGGGTGTCGGGATCCGCACGCTCGGCCTCACTGAGGATGTGCACCTCGTGGCCTTCGACGAGCCACAGGAGTTCCTCCCACGACATGTCGAAGGAGAAGGAGACGGTGTGCGCGATCCGCAGCCGACGTCCGCCTGCGGCTTCGATGACGGGGCCGAAGATCTGCTGCCGGTGGTTGAACTGCATGTTCGTCAGGCCCCGATACGGCGTGACGACACCCTTGGGACGACCCGTGGAACCCGACGTATAGATGACGTAAGCCGGGTGGTCGAGCCCCAACGGAGCCACACGTTCGGCATCCGTCACGGGGCCGTCCGGCAGGTCCGCCAGCTCCGCAATCGTCTCGGCGGAGTCCAGCAGAATCGTCTTCCCCGTCTCGGGCAGCTTCTGCGAAACCGCCTCCGTCGTCAGCAGACACAGCGGGGAGGCATCCTCCACCATGAAAGCAAGACGCTCCTGCGGGTAATCCAGCTCCAAAGGCAGATACGCCGCCCCCGTCTCCAACACCGCGAACAACGCCACCACCATGTCCACCGAACGCGGCAGACCAAGAGCCACCACCGTCTCCGGACCCGCACCACGCGCGATCAGCAACCGCGCCATCCGATTCACCCGGGCCGGCAAGTCGGCGTAGGTCACCCGCTCCCGACCGAAGACCAGCGCCGTCTCAGCAGGAGTCCGCCCCGCCTGCTCGGCGAGAAGGTCGGCGACGGTGACCTCCGGCAGCGGGTAGGCGGTGTCGTTCCAGCCGTCGATCCGCGCGGCCTCGGCCACGGTGAGCAGGTCGATGTCCGAGACATGCCGCGTCGGGTCTGCCGTGACCTGCTCCAGCAGGGCGTCGAGACGGGCCAGCAGCAGTTCGGCGGTGGAGGTGTCGAACAGGTCGTGCGCGTACTCCAGGACGAGTTCGATGCCCCCCTCCGACCCTTCCGAACCGGTGTACTCGATGACGTTGAAGTCCAGGTCGAACTTCGAGCCCGCGGTCGTGAACGGCTCGGGGCGGGTCTCCAGGCCGAAGAGGCTGTCGTTGCCGCCGGCGAGGTTCTGGTAGCCGAGCATCACCTGGAACAGCGGGTGGCGTGCCGCGGAGCGCGGCGGGTTGACCGCCTCGACGAGCCGCTCGAACGGCAGGTCCTGATGGGCGAACGCCTCCAGGTCCAGGCGCCGGATCCGGTCGACGAGCCCGGTGAACGTCGGGTCGCCCGACACGTCGGCGCGCAGCACCAGCGTGTTGACGAAGAACCCGATGACGTCCTGGAGTGCCTCGTCGTCGCGTCCGGCGGCGGGGCTGCCGAGCGGGATGTCGTCGCCCGCGCCGAGCCGGTGCAGCAGCGCGGCGACGGCCGCCTGCACGACCATGAACGTGGTGGCGCCGGTCTCCGCCGCCAGCTCCTTGATCCGGCGGACCAGCCCCTCGTGCAGTTCCCGTTCCACGGTGCCGCCCCGGTAGGTGGCGACGGCGGGGCGCGGACGGTCGGCCGGCAGCGCCAGTTCCTCGGGGACACCGGCCAGCGCGGTGCGCCAGTAGGCGGCCTGCCGTGACATGAGGCTCTCGGGGTCGGCAAGGTCGCCGAGCAGCTCGTGCTGCCAGAGCGTGTAGTCGGCGTACTGGACGGGCAGTGGCCGCCAGACGGGTGCGACGCCTTCGCGCCGCGCCCGGTAGGCGGAGGTGAGGTCGGAGATGAACGGCCGGATCGACCACTCGTCGCCCACGATGTGGTGGAAGAGGAACACCACGACCTGCTCGTCCGGCCCCAGCCGCAGGATCCTCGTGCGCAGCGGGAGTTCGTGGTCGAGCGCGAAGGCGTACTGCGCGGCGGCGTCCACGGCGTTCGGGAGCGTCTCCTCGGTGACGTCCTCGATCTCCAGGACGGGTTCGGCGTCGGCGACGATCAGTTGGTGCGCCAGGCCGTCCTCCTCGCCGAAGACCGTCCGCAGCGACTCGTGCCGCTCCATCACGTCGCGCAGCGCGTCGCGCAGTGCCGCGTGGTCGAGTTCGCCGCGCACCCGCAGCGCCAGCGGGATGTTGTAGGCGGCGCTGTGCCCTTCGAGCTGGTGCAGGAACCACAGCCTGCGCTGCGCGTACGACAGCGGGATGCGCGTCGGGCGGCGGCGCGGCGCCAGGGCCGGGCGTCCGGCTCCGCTCTCGGCCACGGCGGCGCGGGCGGCGAGTCCGGCGACCGTCCGCTCCTCGAACAGGTCGCGGATGGCGAGCTGGACGCCCAGCGCGGCGCGCGCCTTGCTGATGAGGCGGGTGGCCAGCAGGGAGTGGCCGCCGAGGGCGAAGAAGTCGTCTTCCACCCCGACGGGCACGC
>JAFACJ010000544.1 GCA_023425615.1 Actinomycetes bacterium | reverse complement strand
CGAACCGCTCATCATGCTGGAGCGCATACTCCAGACATTCCGCACGCACCTCGCAAGCCCGGCACACCTTCTTGGCTTCGCGGGTCGAGCCGCCCTTCTCCGGAAAGAACGCCTCCGGATCCGTCTGCGCGCACAGGGCACGCTCCTGCCAGCCCAACTCTTCGCCGTCATCTGTGCCGTGCGCCAGCGGGATCACGACCTCGCCCACGCGCACCTCCCTAGCCGCCCCCGTGGAGCCCCCCGGACAACCGCCTTCCCCCGAAAGCTTCTCAGCCATGAGGGAGGGCGCCAGAACTACATACGAGAAATTACACGTGTGTAGTCCCTTGCGCGTCAAGCGCCGCAGGAGTAAAGCAGGAGGGACCAGGGCCTTACCGGACGAAAGTATGGTCCTTCGAACGGTGATTATTGCGGCCCTTGATCACCCCGATACCAGTTCTGGTCGCTCTGCTGGGGCGGGGAGGACTGTTCCTCGCCGAACTGGCGGGTCCACTGGCCGTGATCCGGCTGCTGCTGCGGCTGGCCGTACTGCGGCTGCTGCCCGTACCCGGAGTCCGGCTGGCCGTACTGCGGCTGACCGTACTGCGGCTGGCCCGGCTGACCCTGACCCTGCTGCCCCGGCTGCTGGCCCTGCTGCTGGCCGTAGGGGTCGGGGGCGCCGTACTGCTGCGGCTGCTGGGACGGGGCGGCGGGCTGGCCGTACTGCGGGTAGCCGCCCTCCTGCGGGTACTGCTGGCCGTACTGGGGCTGGCCCTGGCCCTGCTGCTGGCCGTAGGGGTCGGGGGCGCCGTACTGCTGCGCGCCGTACACCTGGCCGCCCGTCCCCGGCATCGCCGCCGGGCGGGGCGGCTGCATCGCCTGGAAGTTCAGGAAGACGAAGTACCCGGCGGCACCGCCGAGGACCAGCTTGCTCACGCCCCAGAAGAACATCGCCGCCTTGGCCGCACCGCCCATGCCCTCGGCGACCAGGCCGGCCAGCAGGGAGATCAGGCCGAGCACCAGCGCGGCGCCGACCAGGCCCAGCGCGGCCATCACCACGGTGCGCGCCTGCGGCGTGGGGCTCGCGCCCCGGGTGACCAGGAGCACCACGCCCACCGAGATGAGCGCGAGGTTGAGGTTGGCGAACAACCCGTAGCCGGCGGCCTCGCCATAGGCGTTCAGGGTGAACCCGCCGTAGGAGAAGAGGTTGATGAGCCCGGCCAGCAGTTGCAGGCCGACGGCCCCCAGCAGGGCGAAGGCCGCTGGTTCACGCAGCCTCTGCAGCGCTTCGGTGTTCACGGGGGAATCACTCCATGCGAGGGATGTAATGCGGTTCGTCCGGGGCGGGAAGACTACCGTTTGTCCGGCACAGCTTCGCACATCCCTCACCTTCCCGTCAGGCGCCGACAGATCTTGATGGCGGGGATGGAAGACTTGCCACCGTGAGAATCGTGGTTCTGGCAGGTGGGATCGGCGGCGCGCGCTTCCTGCGCGGGCTCAAGGCGGCGGTCCCCGACGCCGAGGTGACGGTCGTCGGCAACACCGGCGACGACATCTATCTGTTCGGGCTGAAGGTCTGTCCTGATCTGGACACCGTGATGTACACCCTGGGCGGCGGCATCAACGAGGAGCAGGGCTGGGGGCGGCGCGAGGAGACCTTCGTCGTCAAGGAGGAGCTCGCCGCCTACGGCATGGAGCCGACCTGGTTCGGGCTCGGCGACCGCGACTTCGCCACCCACATCGTGCGCACCCAGATGCTGGACGCCGGATACCCCCTCTCCCAGGTCACCGCGGCGCTGTGCGACCGCTGGAAGCCCGGGGTGCGGCTGCTGCCGATGACCGACCAGCGCGTGGAGACCCATGTGGTGATCGAGGACGAGAAGGGCAGGCGCGCCGTCCACTTCCAGGAGTGGTGGGTGCGGCTGCGTGCCTCGGTCCCCGCGCTGGCCATCACGCCCGTCGGCGCGCAGGACGCGCGGCCGGCCCCCGGCGTGCTGGAGGCGATCGAGGCCGCCGACTTCGTCCTCTTCCCGCCGTCCAACCCGGTGGTCAGCATCGGGACGATCCTGGCGGTGCCCGGGATCGGCGAGGCGCTGAAGCCCAAGACCGTCGTGGGTGTCTCCCCCATCATCGGCGGCGCCCCCGTCCGCGGCATGGCCGACGCCTGCCTCACCGCGATCGGCGTGGAGACGTCGGCGGCCGCCGTCGCCGGCTTCTACGGGCCCGAACTCCTGAACGGGTGGCTGGTGGCGCCGCAGGACGGACCGCACTTCGTCTCCCCCGGCCTGGAGGAGATGACGGTACGCGCCCGCCCGCTGCTGATGTCCGACCCCGAGGCCACCCGCGATCTGGCGCGGGCCGCCGTCGACCTGGCGCTGGAGCTCTCATGATCGAGATCATCCCGGTCCGCGGGCTGCCCGAGGTCGCGCAGGGCGCCGACCTCGCCGCCCTCATCACCGCGGCCTGCCGCGATCTGCGCGACGGCGACGTCCTCGTCGTCACCTCCAAGATCGTCAGCAAGGCCGAGGGGCGCGTCCTGCAGGCGGACGACCGCGAGAAGGCCATCGACTCCGAGACCGTCCGCGTGGTGGCGCGCAAGGGCGCGACGCGGATCGTGGAGACCCGGCACGGCCTGGTCATGGCCGCGGCGGGCGTGGACGCCTCCAACACCGCGCCCGGCACCGTCCTGCTGCTGCCCGAGGACCCCGACGCCTCGGCCTCGGCGCTGCGCGCGGCGCTGCCCGCGCGGGTCGGCGTCATCGTCTCCGACACCTTCGGGCGCCCCTGGCGCGCGGGCCAGACCGACATCGCCATCGGCGCGTCGGGGCTCCTCCCCTTCGATGACTTCCGCGGTCGCACCGACGCCTACGGCAACCTCCTGGAGGCCACCGTCGTCGCGATCGCCGACGAGATCGCCGCCGCCGCCGAACTGGTGAAGGGCAAGCTCGACGGCGTGCCCGTGGCCGTCGTGCGCGGTCTGTCCCACCTGGTCACCGACGAGGACGGGCCGGGCGCCCGCGCCCTGATCCGGCGGCCAGAGGAGGACCTCTTCCGCTGGGGTTCGGCAGAGGTCCTGCACGCCCGCCGCACCATCCGCGAGTTCGCCCCCGACCCCGTGGACGGCGCCGCCGTGCGCCGCGCCGTGGCCGCCGCGATCACCGCCCCGGCCCCGCACCACACCACGCCGTGGCGTTTCGTCCTGCTGGAGTCCGAGGAGTCGCGCACCCGCCTCCTCGACGCCATGCGCGACGCCTGGCGCGCCGACCTGGAGCGCGACGGCTTCTCCGAGGAGTCCATCGCCAAGCGCCTGCGCCGCGGCGACGTCCTGCGCCGCGCGCCGTACCTGATCGTCCCCTGCCTCGTCGCCGACGGCGCCCACCCCTACCCCGACGCGCGCCGCGCCGCCGCCGAACGCGAGATGTTCCTCGTCTCCACCGGCGCCGCCGTCGAGAACCTCCTGGTCGCCCTCACCGTCGAGAACCTGGGCTCCTGCTGGGTCTCCAGCA
>JAFACJ010000416.1 GCA_023425615.1 Actinomycetes bacterium | reverse complement strand
ACCATGCAGGAGGCCAAGAAACTGGCCGATATCTGCGCGAGAGCCGACGTCCAGCTCATGGTGACGTTGCAGCGCCGGTTCAACCCCATCTACACCAGCTTCAGGCAGCTCGCTGACCAGGTCGGCTCACCGTTCGTGGTGGACGCCCAGTACACCCTGCACGTCGATGACCCGTCCGAGGGGTGGCGCGGCCGGACCGCCGAAGCCAAGGTGATGTATGAACAGCTCATGCACTTGGCCGACTCCGTCTCCGACCGAATCAGCGTGCATGTGGTGCCGAACGGGATAGCGCACCGTGGAACCACCGGCGCGTTCACCCTCGCCACAATGGCTGATAGGAGCGAGGTAAGCTATGCGGAGACAAATGCACGTGGCATCATCAGCAGTTCCCGCGAGGACGTGACAGCACTTCACGAGTCGTTCGAGATGATCAGGAACACGGCACTCCCCGTAGGCCAATCCGTAGACCTCATTCGTAGAACGGCGGAAGAACGATGGTCGACCTGACCGGCGCCACCTGGCGCAAGTCCAGCCGCAGCGGCGGCAACGGCGGAGCCTGTGTAGAGGTCGCCGACGCCCAAGGCGTCATCGCCGTCCGCGACTCCAAGCACCCCCACCACCCCCACCTCACCCTCACCCGCCACGCCTTCAGCCACTTCGCGAACAGCCTCAAGCGCCACTCGTAAGAACGGCGGAGGAACCATGCCCGACCCGACCGGCACCCACTGGCGCAAGTCCAGCCACAGCGCCAGCAACGGCGGGGCCTGCGTCGAGCTCGCCGAACTCGGCGACACCATCGCCGTCCGCGACTCCAAACACCCCCACCGCCCCCACCTCACCCTCACCCGCCGCACGTTCGGGTCCTTGGCCGACGCCTTCAAGAACCACCACCCGGCCTGACCCACCCGGCCCCGGCTCGGCTTCCCCCGCCGAGCCGCCCCACCGCTCATCCGCACAGCTCCATCCCCCGACCCGATGGGCACGCAGGCGCTCTGACGGACTTCATCGTGTCGAGCAGGATTCCGAACCGACCACTGAGCATCCTGGTGATCTTGGGGGGTAATTTCATGCAATCACATACCGGTGACGATGACCTGGTCGCTACCTTCTACGTCAAGGACCCGGACTCCAACTTCCAGGACGACTGCGAGACCTTCTACCGGACTGATCGCGGCTCTTGGATCGTGCAGTCCAAGAAGCGAGGTCCCGGGGTGGCCGCCCAACTCGTCTCTCTGGCGGACGATGAGACGTTCGGGGAGGTCTCCGGGCGCACGATGGAACTGTTCGTCCGGATGTACGTGAAGGAGTTCCATGGAATCGATCTCCCCTCGGGAGCGTAGGGACCTGATCGCCGGGTTCAAGCGGGAAGCCCTCCACCTGGAGATGCGCGACCACTACGGAGGCGATGGACCGTGGTTCGACCGATGGCGGGCCGGCGACCGCGAAGGCGTCAAAGCCGACATGAAGCCCTGGTGCGACGAGGTCCGGGCAGGGGTGGCGGCGGGCAAGATCTACCGGCGCATCTGCGTGGTCTCCGAACCCCTGTCGGAATACCAGCGGTGGTGCCATGAGCTGAACGACCTCAAAACCGAGGCGGGCGAGGACCTGCGATGGGCGCCCCGCAGGCTCCTGTCCGCGGTCGCCCTCCCGGGAAACGACTTCTGGCTCCTGGACGGCGAAGTCATCACCTTCGGCGTCTTCGACGGCAACGACCTGCGCACCGAGATCCAGCTCTCCCGCGACCCGGCCACCATCCGGTTCTGCCAGGACATCTTCTCCCGCCTGTGGGACCTGTCCATCCCGCACCGTGAGTACCGCCCCGCCTGAACGTGTCCCAGCAGGCGACGGCGGCTAAGGAGGCGTTCGCCCGCAGGCTTCGTGAACTGCGGCTGGACACCGGGATGAACGGACGCCGGTTCGCGCAGGCCACCGGGATGAGCCCGAGCAAGGTCTCCCGCCTCGAACACGCCCGTCAGAATCCGTCTGAGGACGACATCAAGGCATGGTGTCGGGCCGCTTCGGCACAAGCGCAGATTCCCGAACTCATCGCCCTTCACCGGCAGATCGACGAGATGTGGACCGAGCACCGCAGGCGGCTCCGCCAGGGACTCAGGAACCTCTCGGAGAAGAACAGGCCACTGTATGAGCGCACGAAGTTGATGCGCGTCTACACCTCGCTCAACATCCCGGGCTTCCTCCAAACGCCCCTCTACGTCCGCGCGGTGGTCGAGGCCGTCACCAAATTCCACGGGCTCACCGACGACATAGACGAGGCCGTGGAAGGCCGACTGAACCGGCTCCGTCTCCTGACCGCGGGGACCGGCAGGTTCGCTTTCGTCATCGAGGCTTCGGCTCTCTATGTGGAACTGGGCGGCCGAGCCACGATGGAAGAACAGTTCGACTTCCTGATCACCGCCACCCGGATGCCGAACGTGTCCTTGGGGATCATCCCCTTGGGGGCGAACCGAGGCCGGATCTGGGCGGGTGAGAACTTCTACATCTTCGACGAGCACACCGCCCGCAGCGACCAGTGGACCGGCGCCTACGAGACGAGCAGGCCCATCGAGATCGCAACTTTCATGAAGATCTTCGGCTTGCTCCGAGAACAAGCCGTCTACGGCGATGCCGCACGCCGTGAGATCGAGGCCGCGCGAACCCGCATGCAATCTCGGGAAATCTCCTAGCCCTCCCGGCGAGCGGTTCCTACCGTCATCGGCATGACAGCGGAGAGAACTCCTTGAGGAGAAAGGCGGTCAGGCTCATGCAACCACCCACGGCCCCCCATGGCGGGCAGACGGCAGACGAGCCCCCCGTGCTGCTGGTGTCGCTCGGCGACGCTGTGGCGCTCACACTCGGCCAGGGCAAAGGCAAGTCAGAGGACAAGCGCCGCGCCTACAACTGATCCGATGAACACCCGGTGCCCGGCCCCTCGACACGTGAAGGCAGCCGGGCACCGCCCGCATAGCGAAAGAGGGAGCACGACACGTGCGTTGGTTCGGTGGGTTCAGTGGCACCACCGCCCCATGGGCTCCGGTGGGCTGCATACCACTCTGGCCGAACGCACCGGTTTGGTCCGTAGGACGCTGGCCCGAACACGAGATACGCACAGCTCACGCCGGCCACCGAGCCGTGGCCGTCATCGGCACCTGCGCTATCACCGTCGCAGACCTGACACGCCTGGCCGAGCGCGGGGTCCCCGATGACGCAGCATGGCGATGGGCCGGTAGCTACACCGTCCTTGAGATCGCTGACGGGACGACGACGGTGTGGACCGACCTCGGCAACGCCTGGCCTATCTACACCACCCCCTACGCCGATGGCGGAATCTATTGGGCCTCAAGCTCACGCGCCCTGGCCGACCTGACCGGCGCCGCACCCGACCTCGACCGTTTGGCGGCGTGGGTGCTGGCTCCATCCGTACCGATACTGCACAAAGGCCGCTCAGCGTTCACCGGCATCCACCTCATCGACGCCGGGCATCGACTCACCCTGCCCTGGTGCGGGCTTCCTGCCTCACACCGTATCTGGTCACCCGAACCCCGCGCTGGCCGAGCGGCCGAACGGCTGCGCGCCGAACTCACCGCCGCCGTTGCCGTGCGCTTGACCACCTCAACGACACCGACCTGCGACCTCTCCGGCGGATACGACTCCAG
>JAFACJ010000241.1 GCA_023425615.1 Actinomycetes bacterium | reverse complement strand
GGTGGAACCACGAGACCTCGCCGGAGGCAGTCGAGCGCGACTTCGGTCCCGCCATCCGCGGCGAGGAGCCCTCGGAGAACCTGCTGGTCCTCTTCGACGGCTCCCCTCTGGGCCTGGTCCAGCGCTGCCGCATCGACGCCTACCCCGACTACCACCGCGAACTGGCGGCCCTCACCGAGGTACCGCCCGCCGCCGTCACCGTCGACTACCTCATCGGCGTCCCCCACCTCACCGGCAGGGGCCTCGGCACCCGCATGCTGCGCGCGGTCATCGAGTCGACCTGGACGCGCCACCCCGACGCCACCGCCGTCCTCGTGGCCGTCGCCACCGGCAACCGCGCCTCCTGGCGCGCCCTGGAGAAAGCCGGCCTCCACCGCGTGGCCGAGGGCGACATGGAACCCGACAACCCGGCCGAGGGCCGCGCCCACTACCTCTACCGCGCCGACCGCCGCCCCTGACCGAAGGGCCCGGGGGTGACGCGGTGACCTGCCTCCTGCTACGTTCTAACAAATGTTAGATAGAACAGAGGTGGCTATGGGGATCCTCAGCGTCACGCAGGGTGCCGAGGGCGTCGCCGAGATCGTGGTGGACGCCCCGCCCGTCAACGCGCTGACCGTCCAGGGATGGTTCGACCTCGCCGACGCCGTCACCGCGGCGGGACGCGACACCGAGATCCGCGCCGTGGTGCTGCGGGCCGAAGGGCGCGGCTTCAACGCCGGTGTCGACATCAAGGAGATGCAGCGCACCGAGGGTTTCGATGCGCTTCTGGGTGCCAATCGCGGGTGTTACGCGGCGTTCAAGGCCGTCTATGAGTGCGAAGTGCCGGTCGTCGTCGCCGTGCACGGCTTCTGCCTCGGCGGAGGCATCGGCCTCGCGGGCAACGCCGACGTCATCGTCGCCTCCGAGGACGCCACCTTCGGGCTGCCGGAAGTCAAGCAAGGGGCGCTGGGAGCCGCCACGCACCTCGCGCGGCTCGTCCCCCAGCACCTCATGCGCGCGATGGTCTACACGACGCAGACCGCCACGGCCGCCCAGCTCCACGCCTTCGGTTCCGTGCACGCCGTCGTCCCCCGCGAGGAACTGCGTGACAAGGCGCTGGAAGTCGCCGGGCGGATCGCGGCCATGGACCCGTTCGTCATCCGCCGCGCCAAGGAATGCCTGAACGGCATCGACCCCGTCGACGTCAACCGCTCTTACCGCTTCGAGCAGGGCTTCACCTTCGAACTCAATCTCCAGGGTGCCGGCGACAGGCACCGCGACGCCTTCGTGGAGGGCCGTTGAGCAAGCTCGTTTCCGTAGAGGAGATCGTCGGCTCCGTCGAGAGCGGCATGACGCTCGGCATCGGCGGCTGGGGGTCGCGGCGCAAGCCGATGGCGCTCGTCGAGGCGCTGTGCAAGACGGACGTCGGCGACCTGACCGTCGTCTCCTACGGCGGCCCCGACGTGGGGATGCTGTGCGCCGCGGGCAAGGTGCGCCGCGTCATCGCCCCGTTCGTCACGCTCGACTCGATCCCGCTGGAGCCGTACTTCCGCAAGGCGCGGCAGAACGGCTCCATCGAGTTCACCGAGTACGACGAGGGCATGTTCATGTTCGGCCTCTACGCCGCCGCGCACCGGCTGCCGTTCCTGCCGACCCGCGCCGGAATCGGCTCGGACGTCCTCACCTACGCGCCGCAGCTCAAGACCATCGCCGACCCCTACGGCGGTGAGGAGCTCGTCGCCGTGCCCGCGCTGGAGATGGACGTGGCGTTCGTGCACCTGAACCGCGCCGACGCCCGCGGCAACGGCCAGTACCTCGGTCTCGACCCCTACATGGACGACCTGTTCGCCAAGGCCGCCGGACGCACGTACCTGTCCTGCGAGAAGCTCGTCGAACGGTTCGAGGGCCACCCCTCCACGCTGCTCGTCAGCCGCATGCACGTCGCCGGGGTCGTGGAGCTGCCCGGCGGCGCCGGGTTCACCGAGTGCCTCCCGGACTACCCGCGCGATGAGGCACGCCAGAAGTCCTACGTCGAGGAGGCCGGAAAGTGACAGCGACCCGAGCCGAGATCTGCGTGACCGCCTGCGCCGACGCCTGGCGCGGCGACGGCGAGATCCTCGCCGCCGCCATGGGCACCTGCTCGATCCTCGGCGCCCGCCTCGCCCGCTCGACGTTCGAACCCGGCCTGCTCACCACCGACGGCGGCCCGCTGCTGACCGCCGAGCCCCTCCCGTTCGGCGCCCCCGCCGGGGACGTCGAGGGCTGGATGCCGTTCCGCGACCATCTGTGGCTGGTCCTCAACGGGCGCCGCCACGTGATGATGGGCGCCTCCCAGATCGACCGGCACGGCAACACCAACATCTCCTGCGTCGGCTCGTGGGAGCGGCCGAAGTCCCAGCTCCTGGGGATGCGGGGGGCGCCGGGGAACACCCGGTGCAACCCGACGTCGTACTGGATCCCCAAGCACAGCCCCCGGGTGTTCGTGGAGAAGGTCGACGTGGTCAGCGGCATCGGCTGGGACCGCGGCGCCCACGAGATCCGCCGTGTCGTCACCGACCTGTGCGTGCTGGACTTCCAGACCGAGGACCGGCGGATGCGGCTGCGCTCGGTCCACCCCGGCGTCGCGGTCGAGACGGTCATCGAGCAGACGGGGTTCGAGCTGGTCGTCCCCGGCGAGGTGCCCGAGTCCCGCACCCCCTCCGAGGAGGAGCTGAAGGTCCTGCGCGAGGTCCTCGACCCCCGCGGCCTGCGCGACCGCGAGGTCAGGCCGTGATCCGCACCGCGCTCACCGAACTCGTCGGCGTCCGCCACCCGGTCGTGCAGACGGGCATGGGCTGGGTCGCCGGGCCGCGGCTGGTGTCAGCCGTCGCCGA
>JAFACJ010000016.1 GCA_023425615.1 Actinomycetes bacterium | reverse complement strand
GTCGACGGCCGCCGAGACCACGCCCGGCTCCTCGGCGGCGCAGGCGGCGAGGCGCCGCAGCCGCAGCCGGTTGTCCTCGGTGAGCGGCGCGGCGGCGGCGCCGATCCGGCGGGCGTCGTCCTCGCAGTCCCACAGGGCCTCGGTGGCGTAGGACTCGGCGGTGTGCGGGGCGGTGCGCAGCAGCGCGGTGAGCAGCCTCGGCCGCAGATAGGCGTACTCGGTGGCAGACCATGCCTCTTTCAGCAGCGGGACCGCGGCGCCCGCCCGCAGCCTGCCCAGGCCCTCCACGGGGCTGGCCGCCGCGCCCCAGCTCCCGGCGGCCAGGGCCTCGCCCAGATCGTCGAGGAGGATCGGCACATCACGTGCCGTGCCGTGCCGCGCCAGGATGTCGATGCCGACCTCGGCGCAGCCGGGCACCCCTCCCGCCCAGGCGCGGGCCCGCGGCAGCGCCTCGGCGCCGTACTCGCGCAGCGCCCGGCAGATGACGCCGCGCCAGCGGCTGGGCCGCTCGGGCAGGAACTCCTCGGCCAGGTCCAGCAGCGCCGGGCTGCGCCGCCTGCCCAACTCCAAGATCGCCTCGACCGAGGCGTCGGAGCGCTGGTGGACCAGCGCCGCCAGTTCGCCGTCCGAGCCCGTGGGGCGCTGCTGCTCGCGCGGATGCGGGGGCGGGCTGGTGCGGCGCAGCCGCACCGCGTCGGCGATCGCCGGATGCTCGGCCGCCCACTGCCGGATGACGGGATTGCCGGGATCATCGACGAGCCAGTGCAGATCGTCCGCGTCGCAGCGGGCCGCCGCCACCGCGCCCAGGCCGTGCACGAGCGCGGGGTCGCCGAGCGAGACCAGGGCGTCCAGCGCCTCGAACCAGTGGACTCCCTCCTCGGCGTACCGGCGCAGGGGAGAGGCGGCCTCGCGTCTGCTCAGGCGGACGAGATCGGTGAGGGTGTCGATGGCCAGGGAGGCGCGCCAGTCGTCGTCGGGACCGTCGGCCTCCTCCGCCTCACCGGCGGGATCGAACAGGTGTTCCACGATCGGATGGACCGGCAGTTCCAGATCGACGACCAGCCGCGCGTAATAGAGACTGCGCGACTCGATCTGCCGGTCCCAGCGTGGATCCCTGTGTATGCAGTCATAGACGAACTCGCCGGAGCCGGGGACCTCCGCGGCTCTGCGCGCGGCGCGGCCGAGGCCGCGTTGGAGCTGTCCATGCAGCGTGGTGACGGGGTGAATCACGTTGGCATCCACCCAGCCAGCATGCGCAGGCGAGCACATCGGGGGCAAGTGCCTTTTGGCGTGGGAATAACTGTCGGCTCCCGATGGTAGGCATGGGGGCCGAATAGTTGTTAACAGTAGGAGATCTTTCGTGCCGGAACGGGTCGACCCCCAGATCCTGCGCGCGGGGCTGCGTGTGCTCGGCGTCGCCATCCGCGCCGAGCCGCTCGTCTTCGCCCTCTCGGTGCTGGCCAGCGCCCTCTACGGGGGCACGACGGTGGCCAGCGCCTGGGTGATGGGGCGGGTGACCCAGAAGGTGATCCTCCCCGCGTTCGCCGAGGGGAGGGCGGCCTCGGGCGCGCTGGCCGCGGGCGCCGCGGCGATCATCGGGGTCGCGGTGCTCAAGGCGCTGGGCGTGGCGGGGCGGCGGTTCTGGGCGGGCCTGATGCAGTACCGGATGCAGGCCGCCTACCGGCGCGAGGTGACCCGCCGCTATCTGCGGCTGCCGCTGTCCTGGCACCACCGGCACCCCACCGGCCGGCTGCTGTCCAACGCCGGCGCCGACGTCGAGGCGGTGTGGGCGCCGATCGCGCCGCTGCCGATGGCGGTGGGCGTGGTCTTCATGCTGGTCGCCGCCGCGGCGGCGATGCTGGCGGTCGATGTGCCGCTGGCCGTGATCGGGCTGCTCGTCTTCCCGGCCGTCGCCCTGCTCAACCTGGTCTACCAGCGCCGGCTCGGGCCCAGGGCGGCGCTGGCGCAGCAGCTGCGGGCCAAGGTCAGCGAGGTGGCCCACGAGAGCTTCGAGGGCGGCCTGGTGGTCAAGACCCTCGGCAGGGAGGACGCCGAGACCGAGCGGTTCGGCGCGCAGGCCCGGCTGCTGCGCGACGCCAACATCGAGGTGGGCCGCGTCCGCGGATTGTTCGACCCGGTGATGGAGACGCTGCCCCGGCTGGGCGTGCTGGCCGTGCTGCTGGTCGGCGCGGTGCGGCTGGACGCCGGGGCGATCGACTCCGGCGAGCTGGTCCAGGTCTGCTATCTGTTCACCCTGCTGGGCTGGCCGATCCGGGCGCTGGGCTGGGTGCTGGCCGAGCTGCCGCGCAGCGTCGTCGGCTGGCAGCGGGTCAGGGAGGTGCTGGACGCCGAGGGCGAACTGTCCTACGGCACCGCCGCGCTGGACCCCGCGGGCGCCGCCGAGCTGGTGGTCAAGGACGTGCGGCACGGCTACGGCGAGGGCCACGTCCTGGACGGCGTCGACTTCTCCGTCGCCCCCGGGCGCACCGTCGCGATCGTCGGCCCCACCGGCTCGGGCAAGTCCACCCTCGCCTCGCTGCTGGTGCGGCTGGTCGACCCCGACGAGGGCGCCGTCCTGCTGGACGGCGTCGACGCGCGGGAACTGGCGCCCGGCGAGGCGGCGGGCTCCGTCGCGCTGGTGCCGCAGGAGACGTTCCTGTTCGACGACACCGTGCGCGGCAACCTCCTGCTGGGCCGCGACCTGCCGGATGAGGAGCTGTGGGAGGCGCTGCGGCTGGCCCAGGCCGACGGCTTCGTCGCCGAGCTGCCGGGCGGCATGGACACCCGGGTCGGCGAGCGCGGCGCCACCCTCTCCGGCGGCCAGCGCCAGCGGCTGGCCCTGGCC
>JAFACJ010000124.1 GCA_023425615.1 Actinomycetes bacterium | reverse complement strand
GACGGGGCCCGGCCCCAGGAGGTGTCTAGCCGGTTCTGCCGTGCCGGTCGCCTGAGCCGGACGGCTTGCCGCCGGTTTTGCGGTGGGGCAGGGGGCCGCCGGTGTCGTGGGAGTAGCCCCAGATCTCGGGCCACGCCTTGGCGCGGGGGCGGTCGGGGGCGTGGTCGAACAGCCGGTCCCAGGGGGAGCGGGGACGGCCGCGCAGGGTGGCGCCGCAGGCGGCGGTGAGGGTGAGCAGGAACAGGATGATCGCTGCGGCGATCACGTCGGTCCAGGGCATGGCGTCCTTGTCCTTACGTCTCGATGGCGGGAGCCGGGGCCCGTCGGATGTTGTTTGTCTCGTTCGTCTGTCAGGTCCGGCCTGGGGTGCTTTCCCCGTGTGGCGAGGGACTCGGCGACCGGGTGGAGGGCGGGGGCTCCGCACGCGTCTCTCGTGGGTGCGGCTGGGGGAGGTTGCCGTCATCGGGCGGCCAGGGTGAACCAGCGGATCTTGCCCTGCTCGTCCTCCAGGGGCTCCCAGCCGCTGGAGGAGGCCAGCATCTCCACCAGGGCCAGGCCGCGGCCGCTGGGCTCCAGTTCTCGGGCGTCTGGCATGGGCGGTGTGCGGGGGATGAGGGGGTTGCGGTCGCTGCAGTCGCAGTACAGGTGCCCCAGCACCCGGCGCACCGTCAGGCGCAGGATCTCGCCCTGGCTGGCGGTCACGGCGTTGGTGGCCACTTCGCAGGCCAGGAGCACGGTGGTGTCGGTGTTCTCGGGGGAGATGCGCCAGGAGGCGCACATCGCGCGGACGGAGGCCCGTATCACGAACAGGCTCTCGGGCTCGGCGGGGAACTCCAGCCGGTACTCCTGGTAGGAGACCTGATGCGGTGCCGTGGCGACCGCGACGGCCGTCATGATGTCATCCCTGGAAGCCCTGGTACGGGCTTGGCCGGGGTCTCGCCTCCGGGCAGTCCTTTTCTCACGGCCGTCGGGAAAGACATGGAAGAATCGCCCATAGATCAGACCTCCTCGTCGGATCAAGGCCCTGGCGCAGTGTCGGCGCACTGACCGGAGCCGCCTTGATGTCGCGGCGCGGCTTCGTATGCCGAGGGGCATGACGTAGTCGGAGACCGTTGGTCCGCCGCTCCTGGCACGAGTAGACCGGGCTGCGAGAGGCGAGAACAGATGGCATTCGATGACATGGGAACCGAGACGGCGCCCGGGGGCGTGACGATCACCGGCACACGGGACACCGGGCACCGTCCGCTTGCCGATTACGCCGCCATGTTCGAGGAGTTCATCAGGCCGTTCGCCTCACCAGGAACGGTCTTCTACCTTGGAGGCGCGGTCGGCATCGACTCCCTGGCCCTGCTATGGCTTGCGAAAGAGACGCGAGTACGTCTCGTGGTCGTCGTTCCAGCGGCCCTTGCCGACCAGCCGGGCGACGCGCAGAACGCGGTGAAGACGGTCCAGGAGCAGAGGCGGCTCGGTGAGCTGGTCGAGCTTGGGCTTGAGACCCGTACGGCCGGCTATCACGCACGCAACCGGTGGATGGTGGACCGCAGTTCGTTCGTCATCGGCTTCCCTCCGTCCGGCGCAGAGGCAGGTGGTACCGGCTACACGCTGGACTACGCGAAGGAACACTGCAAACCTCGGCTTGTAGTCCCCGTGTGAGCAGCTCCGATGGTTCACTGATGCGGTGAGCGCGGACCGGCAGACCTGTGCACAGACCCTTCGTCGGCTACGCCTTGCCCGCGGCTGGTCCTGGTCGGACGAAGCACGGCTGCTCCGGCGACTGGCGCGCGATCTGCGCTTCCAGCGTCTGGCCGCGAGCAGCCGGGCCAGCATCCAACGGACCATCGCCCGCTGGGAGAGCGGGAGCACTACGCCGAACCAGCGGTATCAGGTCCTGCTCGCTCACGCTTTCGCCCGCACCCCGACGGGCGAGCCGTCACTGGGACCAGGTTCCGACCTCAACGCGCTTCTGGACGCGTTCGGGGAGGCCGGCGCGGCTCCAGAGTGGCTGGCCGAACTGAAGGCGTCCGTCTCCGCTTCAGTGATCCGAACGGGAGTGAACCTCCTCGCTTTTCTGAGCGAGCCCCTGCAAACCGCTCTCGTCTCGGCGCTGTCCGATCCGACGCGCATCAGCGCGGAGTTCCTGGACGACCTGGCAGCCGCGAATGACGCCGTCAATACCCAGGTCGGTTCAGTCCCGTTCGTACGCCTTCATCTGGCTCAGGCCGCCCTCGTGGACGTCTGCCGGAGACTGCTCGACGCGGAGCCTCCTGACGAACATCGTCCAAGGCTCTCCGACGTCACGGCATCGGTCTTCGCACTCGCCGCTCGTCTGGCATTCGAAACCCATGACGACGTATCTGCCCTCGCTCTCTACAAGGAAGCGGTGTCGCTCGCCGGGGTATCGACGAACCCCATGTCCCGCGCTCTGATCCGAACCAGTCAGGCGATGGTCGTCCACTACACGACGGGTGACCTCGGACGGGCCCGAACGATCGCCGATCTGGCCGTACAGGACGCCCGTCAGTCGCCCAGTGCTCTGCTGAGGTCCCGCGCTCATGCCCTGCAAGCCGAGATGGCCGCCCGCGCGGGAGAACAGCGCGACTCTCAAAGCGCGCTGCACCTGGCCCGGCATGATCTCGACCGGGAACTCGCCGGGGACCCTGGCGAAGGAATGTTCTCCAGGGGGCGTCTGCATGGTTTCGAAGGTATCTGCGGAATCTTTCTGGATGGTGCCGAGGAAGCGGAGAGACAACTCGCCGACGCCGTCCGGGCGCTCACTCGCCCCCGCGACACCGTCCAGCGGACGATCGTCCTCGCGGACAGAGCACTCGCCAGGCTCAACACCGGAGGAGCGGGAGCGGCTGAGACCGGCGCCGCCATGCTCCACGAGTGCGTCGACCTGGTCGCCGCAACACGCGGCAGGGTCCCCGCCCAACGCCTCCGCCAGACGCGGCTCGCGCTCCGCCCCTGGCGTACGGAAGCATTCGTCGCCGAACTCGACGACCACATCCACACCTCTCTGATCGGCATTTAGCGTCTCGCCGCGGAACCTCGCCTATCCGGTCTCGCGGAGGGCTGGTCGGCGAGCTTGCGCCGGTCGCCGTCCATCTCGTCATCTGCGCCGCAGGTCAGAAGCTTATGAATAAGACCGAAAGGGGCGGTCGAATTCATCGCGCGGGATGGCATCACTCGATCCATCCCGTGCCGTTTGGCGCAAGAGCAGCCGCAGCAACGGCGGAGGCAACTGCGTAGAGGTCGCCGCCATCGCAAACGTGGTCGTCCTCCGCGACAGCAAGACCATTGACGGCCGTCCTGTCGTCATCACTCGTCACGCGTGGCGGACGTTCATCGGCACGGTGAAGACGGGCGGACACGGCCTCGGATCATGAGGTCCACTCCGGGCGCTCACCGATCAGGCCGTCTTGGCAGATGACCGCGATCGCCGGGCTTCGTCGTATCCACGCCACCGCGTGGCACGCGGGGCTCCGTGATGGTCGCCGGTTCAGAATCGAGAGCGTTCCAAAATTGTCATCTCAATATGAGACTCTCATTGCTCTTGCTTATCTGTTTACAGACTTCCGATAGGGGTCGATCGGTGCCTTGTCGCACTCGAATCCCGCACTTACGCTCACCCATAAGCGGTTGGTCATATCCCCGATGAGCTGCTCTTATACGCACGCTGTCATGGGTTGCTCACGGTTCTGCACCGAACGAAAGGCGCCCATGCTTCGCAAGCTCGCGGCATCCGCTGTCGGCGCGGGCGCTCTCGCCCTCGTCGTCGGCACCCCCGCCTTCGCCCTCAGCGGCCACTGGATGCTGACGGGTCCCGCCTGGAACAGCACGTTCATCGCCGTCTCCGCCAATCTCCTCTTCCAGGCCGGCGCCACGGTCAGCTGCGCCTCCGCCCCCGCCTCCGGCAAGGTCGCCCCTCCCATCCCCAACGTCTGGAATTCGACCGGTGGGGGCGACCCGATCATCACCAGCCTCGTCATCACGACGAGCGGTTGTGTCACCGTCCCTCCTCCTTTCCCCAGCATCGCCTTCAACCTGACGCAGAACGGCACGGCGTCGCTCTACGTCACCGGCGTGACCGGCCCCACGACGCCAGTTGAGATCCGGGGGCTCTCCGTCAAGGGAGCCGCCCTGGGTGGCCTGTGCACCGCCCAGGCCGACGGCCCTGGCGGCGCCGACTCCAAGACCGGTGTCATCGGCGGCACCTACGGCGGTGGCGTCATCACCATCACCGGTGCCGGCAACATGACGATCGCCAGCGCCAGTGGCCCCTGTGCCCTCGTCGGCATCAGTGCGGGCGACCCCGCCTCCCTGAGCGGCAGCTTCACCGTCACGAGCACCCCCGTCCCGGTCGTCACCGCGGTCACCCCCTGATCCATCGGGACCGACCCGTGAGACGAGGGCCGCAGCCGTGCGGCCCTTCCCCGTGCGGACGGGGGAAGCCGAAGGGGCGGCCCCGGATGCTCCGGGGCCGTCCCTGCCGGGTCGTCCGTCAGGTGATGCCGACGATCGGGAGCCGGTAGGCGGCCGGGGCCGTGGCGGGGACCGCGGGGGACTTCGGCGGGATGGCCGCCAGGCGCCGGTAGGGGGTGCCGAGGGCCGGTCGGGAATCGGGTTCGCCGTGGTTGGGCCATAGGGCCATGGCGCGTTCGGCCTGGGCGGTGATGGTCAGGGACGGGTTGACGCCCAGGTTCGCGGAGATCGTGGAGCCGTCGACCACGTGGAGGCCGGGGTGGCCGTACAGGCGGTGGTAGGGGTCGATGACGCCCGTGTCGGGGGAGTCGCCGATGACGCAGCCGCCGATGAAGTGGGCGGTCAGGGGGATGTCGAACAGGTCGCCCCAGCTGCCGCCCGCCATGCCGCCGGTCTCCTCGGCCATGAGGCGTACGGCCTCGTGGCCGATGGGGATCCAGGTGGGGTTGGGCTCGCCGTGGCCCGGTCTGGCCTTGAGATCCCAGCCGAAGGCGCCCTTCTCGCCCTGGACGGTGATGGAGTTATCGCGGGTCTGCATGACCAGCGCGATGACCGTCCGCTCCGACCATTTGCGCACGTTGGGCAGGCGGGCCAGGTCCCACGGGTGGCGTACGAGTTCGCCGAGGAACTTCTGCCAGCGGGGTCTGCCGCCGCCGTCGATGAGGATGGAGCGGATTCCGGCCATGAGGTTGGAGCCGTGCCCGTACCGGACGGGCTCGATGTGCGTCTGCTCGTCGGGGTGGAACGAGGAGGTGATGGCCACGCCCTTGGAGTAGTCCTCGCCCTTGGCCGAGAAGCGTTCGGCGCCCAGGATCGCCTCGGAGTTGGTGCGCGTCAGCACCCCGAGGTGGTCGGAGATGCGCGGGAGCGACTTGGCTTTGAGCTTGTGCAGCAGCTTCTGCGTGCCGTACGTCCCGGCGGAGAAGACCACCTGCTCGGCCGTGAGGGTCTTGCGGTTGCGTCCGAAGGAGCCGGTGCGGACGATGTCGACGGCGTAACCGCCCTCGATCGGGCGTACGTCCGTCACCCGGGACAACGGCATGATCCGCGCCCCCGCCTTCTCCGCGAGGTAGAGGTAGTTCTCGGTGAGCATGTTCTTGGCGCCGTGGCGGCAGCCCGTCATGCACTCTCCGCACTGCGTGCAGCCCTTGCGTTCGGGGCCCGCGCCGCCGAAGTAGGGGTCGGCGTGACGGGCGCCGCCGCGCTTGCCGAAGAACACGCCGACGGGCGTCAGCCGGAAGGTGTCGCCCTTGCCCATGCGTTCGGCGACACGCTTCATCACCTTGTCGGCCGGGGTCATCGCCGGGTTCTGCACCACGCCGAGCATCCGCTTGGCCTGGTCGTAGTAGGGGGCGAGCTCCTCCTGCCAGTCGGTGATGTGCGCCCACTGCCGGTCCTCGAAGAACGGCTTCGGGGGGACGTACAGCGTGTTGGCGTACACCAGCGAGCCGCCGCCGACCCCGGCTCCGGCCAGCACGGTGACCATGCCGCCCTTGCTGCCGCGCAGCAGGTGGATGCGCTGGATGCCGGTGAGTCCCAGCGCCGGCGCCCACACGTACGAGGGCAGGCGCCAGCTCGTCTTGGGCAGCGGACGGTGGCCCGTGCCCTCGCCGCGGGTGTCGAAGCGGCGGCCCGCCTCGATGACGCCGACCTTGTAGCCCTTCTCGGTGAGGCGGAGCGCGGTGACGCTGCCGCCGAACCCGGAGCCTATGACGAGGACGTCGTAGTCCATGGCGGGCCGTCCTTACCTGAGGCGCAGGCGCTTGAGCGTCTTGAGGGAGTTCGTGAGCAGGTCGGCGTACTTGGCGTACGGGACCTTGGGCGGGGCGTCCAGCTCCATGTACTGCATGGTGGAGAGCGTCTGCACCTCGGTGTACTTCAGCAGGCCCTCCGCGCCGTGGCGGCGGCCGACACCGGACTGCTTCATGCCGCCCATCGGCGCGTCGTGCGAGGCCATCGCCGCGCCGTAACCCTCGTTGACGTTGACGGTCCCGGCCTGGAGGCGGGCGCCGACGCGACGGCCGCGGGCGAGGTCCCTGGTCCACACCGAGGCGTTCAGGCCGTAGTGGGTGTCGTTGGCACGCGTGATCGCCTCCTCCTCGGTGGCGAACCTGTAGACGCTGACGACGGGACCGAACGTCTCGTTGGCGCACAGGTCCATGTCGGTGGTGACCTCGGTGAGGACGGTCGGCTCGTAGAACAGCGGGCCGAGGTCGGGCCGCGCCTTGCCGCCGGCGACGACCGTGGCGCCCGCGGCGACCGCCTGCTCGACGTGCGCGGTGACGGCGTCGAGCTGGCGCCGGGAGGTCAGCGAGCCCATCTGCGGTTCGAAGTCCAGGGACGAGCCGAGCCTCATCGCCTTGGTCTCGGCGGCGAACTTCTCCAGGAACGCGTCGTACACCTTCTCGTGGACCAGCAGCCGCTCGATGGAGATGCACAGCTGCCCGGCGTTGCTGAAGCACGCGCGGACCGCGCCGCGGGCGGCCTTGTCCAGGTCGGCGTCCTCCAGGACGATCATCGGGTTCTTGCCGCCGAGTTCGAGGGAGTAGCCGATGAGCCGCGGCGCCGCCTTCTCGGCGATGAGCCGTCCGGCGCGGGTGGAGCCGGTGAAGGCGATGTAGTCGGCGTTCTCGATGAGGGTGTCGCCGAGGTCGGCGGGGTCGCCGACGACGACCTGCCACAGGTCGCGCGGCAGCCCGCACTCGATCATGAGGTCGATGCACCACAGGACGCTGAGCGCGGTCTGGGTGTCGGGCTTGTGCACCACGGCGTTGCCGGCCAGCAGGGCGGGGACGGTGTCGCCGACGCCCATGCTGATCGGGTAGTTCCAGGGGGTGATCATGCCGATGACGCCCTTGGGGTGCCGGTACTCGTAGGTCTTCACGGCCAGCGGGAAGGCGCCCTGGCGGCGCCGGGGCGCCAGCAGCTTGGGGGCGCGGCGCGCGTAGTACAGCGGGCCGAGCGTGACGTCGAGGAACTCCTCGAAGGCGTGGCGGCGTGCCTTCCCCGTCTCCCACTGCAGGATGTCGAGGATCTCATCGCGGCGGGCGATGAAGGCGTCGACGAAGCGCAGGATCGGCTCGGCGCGCTCGGCGGGGGAGAGCGCGGCCCAGGCGCGCTGGGCGTCGCGGGCCTTGGCATAGGCGCGTTCGACGTCCTGCGCGGTGGAGATAGGCAGGGTGGCCAGGGGTTCGCCGGTGAACGGCGCGTTGATCACGGTGGTGTCCCCGGAGGAGTTCACCAGCTGGGTGACCTTGGCGATGACAGCGCTGGGGAGGGGGCGGGAGGAAGCCGTCTGGATTGCCATGCCGGTCAGCATATGACCGCGTGGCCACGTTTGAATACCCGCAAGTAACCGACAATGGCCACCCGGTCATAGTGGAGCTGCTCACAGTTTTGGAGCGCTCCAACTTAGGAAAGACCGGAAAGACCAAGGTCGCCCGGTGTATCTGAAAAGAGGAGAGACTTGCAGAGAGGAGCACCGATGGCTGGTTCCCCCCGGCGCCAGGAGAAGCGCGCGCGCACCCGCGACGCGCTCCTGGACGCAGCCCGGCGACTGTGGGCCGAACGCGGCATCCACGGCGCGTCGCTGGACGACATCGCCGGTGCGGCGGGCCTGACCAAGGGCGCGGTGTACTCCAACTTCACGGGCAAGACCGATCTGCTGTTCGCCCTCCTGGAGCGGTGCGCCAGCGACGGGGGCGGTCTCGGCCGCGACTGGAACGGCGACAGCGACGAGGACCGGATGCTCGGCCAGCTCCTGGTGGAGCTGTGGCTGTACGGGATGCGCGACTACTCGGCCGGCTGGCGGATCGCCGACTGGTACCAGTGCCGGCGCAGCGAGCTCGCCGAACGGCTGGAGCGGACGCGGGAACCGCACGCCGAGGCCGCCGACCCAGCCGGGGCCACCGAAGCCGCCGAGCCCGCCGAAGAGCAGGTATCGGCGCAGGAGCGGGCGACCCTGGCGATGGCGCTGGAGCTGGGCCTCGCCCTCCAGCACCTGCTGGACCCCGACCGGGTGCCGGCCGGGGTCTACACCAGCGGCAGGCGGCTGGTGCTGGGGACTACTCCCACTCGATAGTGCCCGGCGGCTTGCTGGTGACGTCCAGCACCACCCGGTTGATCTCGCGCACCTCGTTGGTGATCCGGGTGGAGATGCGCTCCAGCAGGTCATAGGGCAGCCGCGACCAGTCGGCGGTCATCGCGTCCTCGCTGCTGACGGGGCGCAGCACCACCGGGTGCCCGTAGGTGCGCCCGTCGCCCTGGACGCCCACCGACCGCACGTCGGCCAGCAGCACGACGGGGAACTGCCACACGTCGCGGTCGAGCCCGGCGCGGGTCAGCTCCTCGCGGGCGATGGCGTCCGCCTCGCGCAGCAGGTCCAGGCGCTCCCTGGTGACCTCGCCGATGATCCGGATACCGAGGCCGGGACCGGGGAAGGGCTGGCGCCAGACGATCTCGGGCGGCAGGCCGAGCTGCTCGCCCAGCGCCCGCACCTCGTCCTTGAACAGGGCGCGCAGCGGCTCGATCAGCGCGAACTGCAGGTCCTCGGGCAGGCCGCCGACATTGTGGTGCGACTTGATGTTGGCGGTGCCGGTGCCGCCGCCCGACTCCACCACATCGGGGTAGAGGGTGCCCTGGACGAGGAACTCCACGTCCTCCTCGGCGGAGATCTCGCGGGCCGCCGCCTCGAAGACCCTGATGAACTCCCGGCCGATGATCTTGCGCTTCTCCTCGGGGTCGCTCACCCCGGCCAGCGCGGACAAGAACCGCTCCTGGGCGTCCACCACGTGCAGCCTGACGCCGGTGGACGCGACGAAGTCCTTCTCGACCTGCTCGGACTCGCCCTTGCGCATCAGGCCGTGGTCGACGTACACGCAGGTCAGCTGCTCGCCGATGGCCCGCTGGACCAGCGCCGCCGCCACCGCGGAGTCCACGCCGCCCGACAGGCCGCAGATGGCGTGCTTGCCGCCGACCTGGCGGCGCACCTGCTCGATCGCCTCCTCGGCGATGTTGACCATCGTCCAGTTGGGGCGGACCCCGGCCAGTTCCAGGAACCGCCGCATGATCTCCTTGCCGTGCTCGGTGTGCAGCACCTCGGGATGGAACTGCACGCCGTACAGGCCGGCCTCGGGGTTCTCGAACGCGGCGATCGGGGTGACGGCCGTGGTGGCGGTCACCTGGAAGCCCTCGGGGGCGTGGCTGGCGTAGGTGCCGTGCGACATCCACACCTTCTGCGCCAGGGGCAGCCCGTCCAGCAGGGAGCCGCCCAGGACGTCGAGGTCGGTGCGGCCGTACTCGGCGACGTCCGTCCGCTCGACGACGCCGCCGAGGGTCTGGGCCATCACCTGGAAGCCGTAGCAGATGCCGAAGACCGGCACCCCGGCGGTGAACAGGCCCTCGGGCGCGGCGGGGGCGCCCGGCTCGTACACCGAGGAGGGACCGCCGGACAGGATGATCGCCTTGGGCTTCTTGGCCAGCATCTCGCTGACCGGCATGGTGGACGGCACGATCTCGCTGAACACCTGGCATTCCCGGACACGCCGGGCGATCAACTGCGCATACTGCGCGCCGAAGTCAACGACGAGAACAGTGTCGAACGACTGTTCGGTCACGGGCACGGGAAGAGCCTTTCGCGGCGAAGACAGGGAGTCACCACAGTCTAGGGGCTCCTACCGTGCGTGAGCGCGGTGGTGGCGGTCGGCGGAACGTTGGGGGACCTGGGGTCTTTACTATCCGCTTTCTTGTACATTCGTCTCACCTCCCCCGACTAATGCCCTGATCTACTGCCGATTCCCCCTATTGCCCCTCACCCCCATACGAACCCCCGAGGAGCCCCGTGAAACGCGCAGGGAAGCTCGCCGTACTCGGCCTGGCCGTCGTGGCGGCGACTCCGGTGCCGCATGCCGTGTCGGCCGCCTCGGCCGTGCCCGTGTCGGCCGCGGCGCCCGCGTCGAGAGTGCTCTGCACCGGTGAGCACGAGGTGCACGGTGACGGGGAGCAGGCACGGGTGCGCAACGGGTCGAGGGTCATCGAGCCCGGGGCGCGGGCGGACGAGAAGGTCGTCGAGACCGTCGAGCGCGAACTCGATCGCCAGGAGCTGTCCGGAAGGCTGCTGCGGACGACCGGCGACGACATGAAGTGGATCAACATCCCGGTCCAGTTCCACGTGCTGCACGACGGGCAGAAGGGCAAGCTCACCAAGAAGGCGGTGCTGAAGCAGATCGCGGTCCTCGACGCCGCCTACCGCGGCAAGAAGGGCGGCTACAACGCCAGGATCAACTTCTACCTCCAGAAGATCACCTGGACCGACGACAAGAACTGGTTCAGCAAGCCGCAGAAGTACGAGGTCGAGTTCAAGACCAAGCTGCGCAAGGGCGGCGACAGCACGCTCAACATCTACACCGCCGCCCTGGAGTCCGATCTCCTCGGCTGGGCCACGCTGCCGTGGGACTACCAGAAGGACAAGATCAAGGACGGGGTGATCATCCACTACGGCAGCCTGCCCGGCGGCAAGATCAAGGACTACGACCTGGGGTACACCGCGGTGCACGAGGTCGGGCACTGGCTCGGCCTCTACCACACCTTCGGCCGCGACCCCAATAAGAACGGCTGCGTGGCGGGTGACCTCGTCGGCGACACCCCGGCGCAGAAGGTGCCCACCGACGGCTGCCCGAAGAAGGCGCCGGACAGCTGCCCCGGTTCGTGGGGCCGCGACCCGATCCACAACTTCATGGACTACGGCTACGACAGGTGCATGACGGAGTTCACCAAGGGGCAGGTCGAGCGCATGCGCACCGCCTGGTCGCGCTACCGCCCCTGAGACGCGGAACGGGGCGGCCCGGCCAGCTCCAGCAGTTCGCGGTGCGCCCTGAGCATGCCCTCCGGTAGGTCGTCGGGAGCGAACAGACGCGCCTCGACGACCTCGCGTCCGTCGAGTCGCAGCCCCTCCAGGCCGCCCACCAGGACCGCCTCGTAGGCGATCTCGATCCGCAGCCGGTACCCGCTGGTGACCTTCAGCAGCCGTCCGGGCCGTGCCGACAGGCCCGTCTCCTCCCGCAGCTCACGGCAGATGGTGTCCTCGTGGCGCTCGCCCTTGCGCGCGTAGCCGGTGGGCAGGCCCCACTGCCGGCCGACGGGCCACAGCCGGTGGCGCAGCAGCAGGACCCGCCCGTCCGGCGCCCGGACGACGCCGGTGATCCCGCAGTTGAACTTCGCGTGGAAGATCCACAGCAGCCGCCACTGGTAGGACCCGCGGATGCCGCGCCACGCACGGGCCAGCAGATCGCTCTCTCCTCCGTCGCGCATGCCCGTGAGTCTCGCATCCGGACGGCGGAGGGGAGAACGCGAAGACCCCCGCGGAACGGAGGGTTCCGCGGGGGCCGGGAATATCGACCGGTCCGGGGTCGCCCCCGGACGAACAGAATCAGCCGGATCAGACGGTCGTGAGAGCCTTCTCCGCCTCCAAGACGGCGGCCGTGGCGTTGATGACGGCGGCGATGCGCAGCGCCTCCTGGACGAGCTCACGGGAGAAGCCCGACTCGCGCAGGACCTTCTCGTGGGACTCCAGGCAGCGGCCGCAGCCGTTGATGGCCGAGACCGCGAGGCACCACAGCTCGAAGTCTGCCTTCTCCACACCGGGCTTGGCGATGACGCTCATGCGCAGCTTCGCCGGCAGGGTGGAGTAGGTCTCATCACCGATGAGGTGGACCGAGCGGTAGTACACGTTGTTCATCGCCATGATCGCGGCGGCGGACTTGGCGGCCTCGAACGCCTCGGCGCTGAGGTAGTCGCCGGCCTCGGCGGAGGCGGCCGCGATCACCTGGGCGCTCTTGGTCGCCAGCGCGGTGGCCAGTACGGTGCCCCACAGCTGCTGCTCGGACAGCTGCGAGGTGCCGGTCACCGAGCCCAGGTTGAGCTTGATGTCCTTGGCGTAGGACGGAAGAGCGTTCTTGAGGCTGTCGATGCTCATCTCAGGCGCCCGCGAGCAGCTTGTTCGCGTCCAGAGTGGACTCGCCCTTGTTCCAGTTGCAGGGGCACAGCTCGTCGGACTGCAGGGCGTCGAGGACCCGCAGGACCTCCTTGACGTTGCGGCCGACGGAACCGGCGGTGACCATGACGAACTGGATCTCGTTGTCGGGGTCGATGATGAAGGTGGCGCGCTGGGCGACACCGTCGGGGGTCAGGATGCCGAGGGCCTCGGACAGGTCGCGGCCCAGGTCCGACAGCATCGGGAACGGCAGGTCGCGCAGGTCCTCGTGGTTCTTGCGCCAGTTGTAGTGGACGAACTCGTTGTCCACGGAGACGCCCAGCACCTGGGCGTCGCGGTCGGCGAAGTCCTCGTTGAGCCGGCCGAACTCGGCGATCTCGGTCGGACACACGAAGGTGAAGTCCTTGGGCCAGAAGAACACGACCCGCCACTTGCCCTCGTAGGTCTTCTCGTCGATGGTCTGGAACGCGTTGTCGGCGTCCAGCGAGACGCAGGCGGTCAGCGAGTAGGACGGAAACTGGTCACCGATCGTGAGCACAGGGGCCTCCCTTGAGGAAAGTGACGCGGGTGAAATAGTCATCGGGCTGCTTGGCGTCGACCTTGGACAGATCTCCGCCAATCACGGCCGTCAGGTCGTATTCCGGAAACTGCGAGCCAATCGTCAAAAGTGCCATTTGCAACCTATCCAAT
>JAFACJ010000111.1 GCA_023425615.1 Actinomycetes bacterium | reverse complement strand
GGTCAGCCGGTCCACCCACGTGGAGGGGCGACCGCGCCGGCTCCCTTTCATGAAATGAATTCTAGATTCTAGAAGGACGGTAACCATCGTCAGGAGGATGGTCAATGTCGGGTCGCATCTCATTATGGCCGGATTGTGACATGAGTAACCCCACCGAAACCCCGCCCGCGCGCACCACGAGGGGGAGCGGGCCGCCCGACACGGGAGGCGGTCAGGAGTCGGTGTAGGAGGGCGGGCGGCGCTGGAGGAAGGAGGCGATCTGCTCGGCCTGGTCGCGGGTGTAGGAGGTGAGGATCTGGGTGCGGTTCTCCAGGTCGATGCCGGCCTGGAGGCTGGCTACCTCCAGCTGGCTCCAGGCGACCTCCTTGGTCATCCACACGCCCATCGGGCTGTTGGCGCGGATGAGGGCGGCGGTCTCCAGCGCGGCCTCGACCACCTTGCCGTCGTCGACCACACGGCTGACCAGGCCGATGCGCAGCGCCTCGGCGGACTCCACGAAGCGGCCGGTGAGCAGGAGCTCATGGGAGAGCCCCGCGCCGATGAGGCGGGGCAGCAGCCAGCTCACGCCGATGTCGCAGCCCGACAGGCCGATCCTGACGAAGGCGGCGTTGAACTTCGCCGAGGCGGCGGCGACGCGGACGTCGCTGGCCAGGGCGAGCGCCATGCCGCCGCCGGAGGCGGGCCCGTTGACCGCGGCGATGACCGGCTGGCGCAGGTTGCGCAGCTTGGGGACGAGGGAGGCGATGGCCTGCTGGACGTGCAGCCCCGCCTGCGGGCTGCGGCGGCGCGCCGTCTCCTCCTCCAGCGCGCCCGGGTCGGGCGGAGCGGCGTCGCGGGTCGGCGGCTCGTGCAGGTCGAGACCCGCGCAGAACGCGCGGCCCGCCCCGGTGAGGACGACGACGCGGCAGGAGTCGTCCAGCGCGACGGCGTCGAGGGCGGTGTGCAGGTCCTTGATCATCTCGCCGGACATGGCGTTGAGCCGGTGCTCGCGGTCGAGGGTGAGCAGCCGGATCCCGGGTTCGGGCTCCTCCACGCGCACCGTCCGTCCCGAGGCGGGGGTGTCGCGCAGATAGGCGTCGCCGTGGGGCAGCATGGGGTCTCCTTGCGGGGGTGGGTCAGCGGGAGACGAGGCCGCCGTCGGCGAGGAGCGTCTGGCCGGTGACGAAGCTGGCGGCGTCGGAGGCGAGGAAGAGCGCGGGGCCGACCATCTCGTCGGGGTCGGCGAGGCGCTTTTGGAGGCTGGCACCGGCCAGGTGGTCCTGGAACTCGGGCGGGTTGTTGCGGACCATGTCGGTGTCGACGGCGCCCGGCGCCAGGGCGTTGACGCGGATGCCGCGCGGGGCGAACTCGGCGGCCATCGAGCGGGTGTAGGCGACCATGGAGGCCTTGGCCGCCGCGTACATCGCCACATAGGGCGAGAACAGGAAGGCGCCGGCGGAGACGACGTTGATGACCGAGGCGTGGGGGCTGGCGGTGAGCTGCTCCAGCGCCCGCTGCACCAGGAAGACGGGCCCGCGGACGTTGACCTCCTGCGACTTGGCGAACGCCTCGGGGGTGAGCCCGCCCAGCGGCTGGGCCAGGGGGTTCGCCGCGTTGTTGACGAGGATGTCGAGCCCGCCGAAGGTGTCGACGGTGCGCGTGACGAGCGCGTCGAGGTCGTCCAGGTCGCCGAGGTGGGTGGGAACGCCGAGCGCGGAGCCGCCCATCGCCTTCAGATGCGCCTCGGTCTCGGCGCAGGCGTCGGGCTTGCGGCTGGCCACGACGACGTCGGCGCCGGCGGCGACGAAGCCCTCGGCGATGGCGCGTCCGATGCCGCGGGTGCCCCCGGTGATGATCGCGACCCGTCCGGTCAGGTCGAACAGCGAGCGCAGCTTCTCGGCGTCCATGCGTCCTCCTCGTGCGCGGCCGGGCTGACCGGCCGCATCTCAGGAACCCTGGATCAAGGGGGGAAGCGGTGTCAAGGGATCCAGTAAGCGAATCCTGACGCCGTGGCGCGGTCAGGCGGCGGACGTCGGGCGCACCTCGCGCCGTCCCCGCCCTCCGCCTTCGCCCAGCGCCGCGGCGTGGTCGGCGAAGAGCCGCCGCAGATCGCGCACCGCGCGGGGGGAGGGACCCGAGAGCTGGGACTGGATCACCAGGAGCACCTCGGGGACGGGCGGCGCCAGCGGCCGGTAGGTGATGAGCCCGCCGCGCAGGAGCGGGTCGTCCACGACGCTGAACTCGGGCAGCACCGTGACCCCCAGCCCCTCGGCCACCATGAGCTTGCCCATCTCGGCGCCGTCGGTGGAGTAGGAGAAGGACGGCGGGGCGCCGCCGAGGAGGCGGTGCACGAGGCGGTGCATGATGTAGCCGGAGCGCATCATGATGAGCGGCGCGCGCAGCAGGTCGGCGACCTCGACGACGGGGCGCGCGGCCAGCGGGTCCGACGGGCGCAGGCACACCACGGCGGGGCCGCTCAGCAGTTCGGTGGTGGTGAAGTCCGGCGGCGGGTCGTCGCCGCGCAGGTAGTTGACCAGCCCGAGGTCGAAGCTCCCCTCCCGGATGCCGCGGTGGATGTCGGTCTGCTGGGCGCCGACCACCTCCACCTGGGTCATCGGGTGCAGGCCGCGGAACGCCCGGACGACGGGGATCACCAGCGGCACGGTCGCCGCGTTGACCGTGCCGAGGCGCACCACGCGGCTGGTGCGGTGCTGCTCGTCGGCGGCGCGCCGCAGCCGGTCGACGGCCTCCAGGACGCTCTCCATGTACGGCAGGAGCTCGCGGCCCTTCTCGCTGATCTTGGCGCCGGACCGCCGCCGCTCCAGGAGGTCGACGCCCAGTTCGCGTTCCAGGTTGCGCACGGTCTCGCTGAGGGCCGGCTGCGACAGGTGCAGCTCCTCGGCCGCGCGGCGCAGTGAGCCGAGCCGGGTGACCGCCTGGAGGTATTCGAGCTGCTCTATCCGCACCCGGTCATTTTATAGGAAAACCTATCGAAATGGTAGGAATAGTGACCCAGGTCATCACGGGGGAGACCTGGGTCACAGGGGGGTGCGGGTCTCAGCCGGCGAGGGAGGCGAAGGGCACGCTGGCGGCGGGGTCCACGGCACCGGCCGGCTCCGCGGGGTGGCTCCACAGCCCGTCGGCGGCCAGCAGCGGCAGCACCCCCTCGCCGAACCAGTACGCCTCCTCCAGGTGCGGGTACCCCGACAGCACGAACTCCTCAAGGCCCAGTGCGTGGTACTCGCGGATCCGCTCGGCGACCTCGGCGTGGCTGCCCACCAGCGCCGTGCCCGCGCCGCCGCGCACCAGCCCGATGCCCGCCCACAGGTTGGGCGAGACCTCCAGCCGGTCGAGGCCGCCGCCGTGCAGGGCCAGCATCCGCCGCTGCCCCTCGGACTCGCTGCGCGCCAGCCCCGCCTGCACGGCGGCCACGGTCCGCGGGTCGAAGCCGTCCAGCAGCCGCCGCGCCTCGGTCCAAGCCTGCTCGGAGGTGTCGCGGGAGATGACGTGCAGCCGGATGCCGAAGCGCACGGTGCGGCCCTCCCGCTCGGCCAGCCCGCGGATCCAGTGGATCTTCTCGGCGACCTGCGCGGGCGGCTCGCCCCAGGTGAGGTAGACGTCGCTGTGCCGTGCCGCGACGGTGCCCGCCGCCGGGGAGGAGCCGCCGAAGTAGACGGGCGGCACCGGTTCGGGCAGCCGCTCCAGCCGCGCCTGCTCGACGCTCAGGTGCTCGCCGGCGAAGTCCACCGTCTCACCGCGCCACAGCGAGCGGACGATGTGCAGGAACTCCCCGGTACGGGCGTAGCGGCCGTCCTTGTCGAGGAAGTCGCCGTACGCGCGCTGCTCGTGCGCCTCGCCGCCGGTGACGATGTTCAGCAGCAGCCTCCCCTCGGAGTAGCGCTGGTAGGTCGCGGCCATCTGCGCGGCCAGCGTGGGGGAGACCTGGCCGGGCCGGAAGGCGACGAGGTACTTCAGCCGCTCGGTCTCGCGGACCAGGAAGGAGGTGGTGAGCCAGGCGTCCTCGCACCAGGCGCCGGTGGGGGTGAGCGCGCCGACGAAGCCGAGCTGCTCGGCGGCGCGGGCGACCTGGGTGAGGTAGCCGAGGGTGGCGGGCCGCTGGCCGCCGGCGGAGCCCGCCGGAAGCCCGTGCCCGCCGCCCACGACATGGCGGCTGTCACCGGAGGTGGGCAGGAACCAGTGGAACGTCAAGCTCATGTGTCTCTCCGTGGAAGGGTGGGGTTCACAGCAGTCCGTGGCGGGGCGGGCGGGTCCCGGTCAGCACGTACCGGCCGAGGTGCTGGAGCTTCCAGCGGACGGGGTCGTGCAGGGTGTGGGTGCGGGCGTCGCGCCAGTACCGGTGCAGGTTGAGGGAGTCGTCGGCGGCGCGGGTGCCCGCCACTTCGAAGAGGGCGCCCGCGACCTCGACCGCGGTGTTCGCCGCCTGCACCTTGGCCGCCGCCACCGCGATGGACGCCTCGGCGGCCGTGTCGTCGGTGAGGTCGGCGGACGCGGCGTCCACGGCGCGTCCCGCGGCGGCCAGCAGCGCGTCGGAGGCCCGCACCCGCAGGGCGAGCTCGCCGAACCGCTGGATGAGCAGCGGGTCCTCGACGGCGTGGTCGGCTCCGCTCTCGAACCAGGGCCGGCTCTTGGTGCGGACGAACTCCGCCGCCGCCTCCAGCGCCGCCGAGGCGATGCCCGCGTCGATCGCGGCGTGCAGGAGCTGGGCGACGGCGCCGTGCAGCTGGGGGCCCTGGAAGGTCAGGTGGTGGGGCACCACCCGGTCGGCGGGGACGCGGACGCCCTCCAGCCTGACGGTGCCGCTGGCGGTGGTGCGCTGCCCCATGCCGTTCCAGTCGTCGAGGACGGTCAGCCCCGCGGCGTCGCCCGGCACATAGGCCACGTGCAGCGAGTCGTCCTCGACGCGGGCGAGCACGGGGATCCACTGGGCGAAGAGGGCGCCCGTCGAGTAGTGCTTGAGGCCGTCGAGCACATAGGAGCCGTCGTCCTGCCGGGTGAGCCGGGTGCGGATGTCCTGCACGTGCTTGGTGCCGGCCTCGGACTGCGCGTTGCCGAACCGCCTGCCCGCCAGCACCTCGCCGAAGAAGAACTCCTGCTGGGCGGCGGTGCCCTGGCGGCGCAGGACGTTGATGTAGACGAAGTGGCTCTGCGGGATCTGGGCGAGGCTGGGGTCGCCGGTGGCCAGCAGCCGCATGACCTCGGCCAGGGTCGCGGCCGAGACGTCGGCGCCGCCGTGCGCGGCGGGCACGGTGATGCCGAGGAGGCCGCTGGCGGAGAGCCGCTCCACCTGGGCGTGCGGGAGCTTGCGGCTCACGTCGCGCTCCGCCGCGCCGTCGCGGAACTCCGCGGCGAGCCGCGCGGCGGTCTCGACCGCCTCGGCGTCGTCGCGGATCACCTGGGCGGGCTGGGCGGACGGGGACAGGTCGGTCATGGAAACGCTCCCGGAGGGCGCCAGGGGTGGGCGCCTGAGACGGCGAGGGGACGGAGGTCCGATGGGGGGAGGGCGGTGGCGCCACGATAACCCCGGGCCCCGGCGCCGGTCGAAGAGGCGTTTCCGATGGCCTGATAGGGCTTCCCTGGCAAGGACCTGGTGGCGGGAGACCGCCGTTCACCTCCCGTGATGCCGCACGGTGACGCGGGACACCTTCAAGGGTGACCCTTGCGGGCGATCGACGATCCTTATTCGACTTTTTTGGTAGGGATAGTTTTAATCGAAGGGCGCCTCGACCCCGCAAGGAGACCAACCATGGCCGTCGTCCTGTCCGTGTCCGGAAGCCCCTCCGCCACCTCCCGCACCGCACGGCTGCTCCGCCACCTGGACGCCGACCTCCTGGCCAGGGGCCACGAGGTGATCCCCCTCGACGTGCGCACCCTGCCCGCCGAACCCCTCCTCGGCGCCGACTTCACGCACCCCGCGATCACCGGCGCCGCCGAGCTGTTCGAGCGGGCCGACGGTGTCGTAGTCGGCACGCCCATCTACAAGGCCGCCTACTCCGGGCTGCTGAAGTCCCTGCTGGACGTGCTCCCGCAGTACGCGCTGACCGGCAAGACCGTCCTGCCGCTGGCCACCGGCGGCTCCCCCGCCCATGTCCTGGCCATCGACTACGCCCTGCGCCCGGTGCTGTCGTCCATGGGCGCCGCGCACATCGTCCAGGGCTGGTTCGTCCTCGACAAGCACCTCACCGCCGGCGCCGACGGCTCCCTGGAGATCGAGCCCGCCACCCGCCAGGCGCTCGACCAGGTCCTCGGCGCCTTCTCCGCCTCCCTCGACCACCGCCCCCAACTCGCCGACCTCGCCTGAGAAGAGGAGAACCCCATGACGCTCCCGCCGCTGAAGTTCAACGCCTTCGCCATGAACTGCGTCTCCCACATCAACCACGGCCAGTGGAGGCGCCCGGACACCAAGCAGACCGCCTACACCGACCTCGACACCTGGGTGGAACTGGCGAAGATCCTGGAACGCGGCAGATTCGACGCGCTCTTCCTCGCCGACGTCGTCGGCCCCTACGAGACCTTCGGGGGCAGCCGGGACACCGCCGTCCGCGAGGGACTCCAGATCCCCGTCAACGACCCGTCCCTGCTGCTGCCCACGCTCGCGCACGTCACCGAGCACCTGGGGCTGGCGTTCACCCAGTCGGTCCTCCAGGAGCAGCCCTACAACTTCGCCCGCCGCCTGTCCACGCTCGACCACCTGACCAAGGGGCGGGTGGCCTGGAACATCGTCACCTCCTACCTGGACGGCGCGGGCCGCAACCTCGGCTTCGGCGGGCTGCCGCTGCACGCCGAACGCTACGAGCGGGCGCACGAGTACGTGGACGTCCTCTACAAGCTCCTCGAAGGGAGCTGGGAGGACGACGCGGTGATCCGCGACGTCGAACGCGGCATCCACGCCGACCCCGCCAAGATCCACGATGTCAGCCACCACGGAAGGTTCTACGACGTGGAGGGCCCGCACCTGTCGGAGCCCTCACCGCAGCGCACGCCCCTGCTCTTCCAGGCGGGCTCCTCCGAGGCCGGACGCGACTTCGCCGCCGCGCACGCCGAGGCGGTG
>JAFACJ010000095.1 GCA_023425615.1 Actinomycetes bacterium | reverse complement strand
ACACGACGGTGCCCGTCACGGCCATGCCCGCGCCCGACGCGGCGGCGCTCGTCGCCGCGGAGACCGTGCCCGATGTGGCGGCGCCCGCCAAGGCGGAAGGCGCGGCCGTCACCGTAGTGGAGGGGTCCGGTGCGAGGGCGCAGGCCGATTACGCTCCGCGGGAGGAGCGGACCACGGCTCCGGTGCGGCGGCGGCCGGTGGCGAAGGCCGCGGATCAGGCCGCGAACATCCGTGACAAGGCGCCGATGAGCGCCGCGGCGAAGGCGGCTCAGGCGGCGATCGCGGAGGCCGACTCCATGGCGGCCGCGGCCCAGAAGCGGCAGCCCGCCGCCCCGCGGAGCGGGAACGCCTCTCTCGACGACTCCGAGGCGCTGTGGCCGTTCCCGCCGCGACGCGGACGGCGTTCCTCCACCGCGCCGAAGGGCTCCCGCGCGGCGCGTGAGTCCGGCGGCGAGCAGGGCTCGGATGCCTCCCCGACGGTGCCCGCCCCGAGGAACCGT
The DNA here is from genome assembly GCA_023425615.1 of Actinomycetes bacterium. Classification (GTDB taxonomy): domain Bacteria; phylum Actinomycetota; class Actinomycetes; order Streptosporangiales; family Streptosporangiaceae; genus Actinocorallia. Next base: position 2,177 of record JAFACJ010000095.1, on the reverse strand, counting down.
CGGACGTCCCGTCCGAAGCCGGAGTGAGCACGAGCGAACCCGAACGAGAACAGACGAGCCCGAGCGGGAACAGGCCAGACCGAGTGAAAGCAGGCGAATCCGAGGAGGAGCGAGTGTGGTCGGTCCGGTGGCGTGGTGTCGGTGGGGCTGCCGGTTCTGAGGGGCGGTGGTGGGGGAAGGCTCCTTCGTATCTGGAGCCGCCGCTTCGAGGCGGGCCTCAAGTCGAGGAAGAATGCGTCGTATGTCCGAGACACCGAAGTCGGTCGGGGAAGCCCGGCAGAACGTGAGCTTCCCCAGCGGTGAGGGCACCGCCCATGGGTATCTGGCGCTTCCTCCCTCGGGGCGGGGACCTGGGGTCATCGTCATCCAGGAGTGGTGGGGGCTGAACGACCATATCGCCGACGTGACCGAGCGGCTGGCCCGCGAGGGGTTCGTGGCGCTGGCGCCCGACCTGTTCGGCGGGAACGTCGCCCACGACACCGAAGAGGCGCTGCGCCTGCTTCAGGATCTGCCCGTCGAGCGCGGTGTCCGGCTGCTGTCGGGCGCCGTCGGCTACCTGCTGGGGCGGCCCGAGGTCACCTCCGACACCGTGGGAGCCGTCGGGTTCTGCATGGGCGGCGGGTTCGTGCTCACCCTGGCCGCCGCCGACCCGCGGGTCAGCGCCGCGGTGCCCTTCTACGGCGGGCTCAGGCAGATGCCCGACTTCTCCGGCCTCAAGGCCCAGGTGCTCGGCCACTACGGCCGCGACGACCAGAGCATCCCCCCGGAGACGCTCGACACGCTGCGCACCACCATCGAGGAGCAGTCCGGCATCAAGCCCGACCTGCGGATCTACCCCGCCGGCCACGCCTTCTTCAACGACACCCGCCCCGTCTACCACGCCGAGTCCGCCGAACGCGCCTGGACGAGCACCCTCGCCTTCCTCCACGAGATCCTCGGCTGACCCGCGGAGCCCACCCCGGCCCCTCAAGGGCCGGAGCCCACCAGCGACGCGGAGCAAAAGTTGCACCCGCCAAGACGACCGTCACCGAACGGGCGCCGCGGGCGTGCTCAAGGCGTGTCGGTGGGTGGGTGGCAGGTGGTGGCCAGGGCTCGTGCGGTGTCGGCGAACATGGCGGCCAGGTCGGCGGCGGTGGCGGGGATGGTGCCGTCGAGCCAGGCGATGAGGGTCTCCGACCAGCCCGCGACGAGGAAGGTGGCGGTGAACTCCAGGCGTGCCTCGTCGAGGGGTTCGGGGGTGTGGGAGGTGGCGCGGACGTAGTGGATGATCAGGCGGGTGTAGTGGCGTAGCGCGGCTTTGCGGCGGGCTCGGAGGGCGGGGCCGGCGGTCGCCTCGACCAGTGCCACGCGGATTTTGCGGGGGTCGGCGCCGCCGAGGTCGAGGATCGCCGTGGCGGCCGCCTGGACCTTGGCGCGCAGGTCGGCGTCAGGGGGCGTGGCGGCGATGGCGCGGGCCGCGGCGTGGGCGGTCTCGGTGACGATCCGGTCGTAGACCTCGCCGAGGAGGGCGTCGAGGTCGGTGAAGCTCTCGTAGAAGTAGCGCTGGTTCAGGCCGGTGCGGGCGTAGAGGGCGCGCAGGGTGGTGGCGTGCAGGCCCTGGGTTCCCAGCAGGTCGAGCGCCGCCTCCAGGAGCGCGGCGCGGCGTTCGGCGCGCCGGGTCTCGGCCGCCACGCCCGCGTAGGGACGGGAGCTCACCTGGCCATCTTGACACACCGCGTACCCGAATCTAATTTCTGGATGCAGACACATCCAGATATGGAGGAGTCATGGCCCCCACCCTCGCCGGCTCCGGTCTGGAGCGGATCTTCGAGCCGCTACCGGACGAGCGCGACTACACCGTGACCCGGCTGGAAGGGCGGCTTCCGGAGGAGCTCACCGGAACGCTCTACCGCATCGGCCCCGGGCGGTGGGAGATCGGCCGCACCCGGCTGAGCCACCTCTTCGACGGCGACGGCATGGTCTCCCAGTTCGTCTTCGACGGGCGGAGCGTGCGGTTCCGCAACCGCTACGTGCGCACGCGGCAGTATCTGGACTCGCTGCGTTCCGACCGGCTGCGCCGCCCCGGCGTCGGCACCAGGCGGCCGGGCGGGTTCCTCGCCAATGTCGGGAGGCCGCCCGCCAACGTCGCGAACACCGGTGTCGCGCTGCACGCCGACCGCCTGCTCGCCCTGTGGGAG
>JAFACJ010001174.1 GCA_023425615.1 Actinomycetes bacterium | reverse complement strand
GCAGTGGACCAGCCCGTCCTGGAGCTGGGGCAGCCAGTCGTAGGTCACGATCATCGTGTACTCCGGGTCGTCCTCGCCGAGGTCGCGGAACCGGTCGTGGTCGTCCTCGGTGAGCTCCAGGCGGGTGCCCAGGGCCAGCCGCAGATCGTTGAGCACCCGCAGCCACGCCTGCGCCTGCTCGGCGTCCAGCCGCGCCTCGGCGCCCTCGGCGCCGGCCAGGGTCTTCAGGGCGATCTCGGCGTCGCGCTCCTTGCCCTCGCGCAGGCTGGCCTCGGTGTAGCGGCGGAACTCGCCGGACGCCTCGCCGTCGTCGCGGTAGCCGTCGGGGAAGAGCCGGGCCAGCACCGGGTCGTCCGGCGCCTTCGTGCTCTCGGAGATCCCCAGCTCGGCCAGGCCCGGATCGCCCTTGGGCAGCTCGCCGAAGAGCTGCTGCAGCTGCCCGATGAGGTTGGCCAGCACCGCCTTCTCGACCCGCTCCAGCGACAGCCGCACGCCCGGGCCGCCGCGCTTGAACCCGCCCATCTAGTCGTCCCGCTTCACTGTCGCCCACAGCCCGTAGGAGTGGAGCACCTCGACATTGCGTTCCATCTCCTCCCTGGTGCCGGAGTCGACGACCGCGCGGCCCGTGTGGTGGACGTCCAGCATGAGTTTCTCCGCCTTCTCCCTGGCGAACCCGAACACGGTCTGGAACACGTACGTGACGTACGACATCAGGTTGATCGGGTCGTTCCAGACGATGGTCAGCCACGGAAGGTCGGGGCGGATCGCCTCATCCGTGTCGGGCCTTTCGACGGTCGTGGGCGCGCTGCCGGTCATCGGATTCTCCCTCCCTCGTCCTCGAACCTACCGGGCGCGGCCGCGGCCACCCCCACCGCTTAGTCTGCGAAGGGTGGACACGGTTGCAGAGCAGGGCGCGGGCACCGCGCTGCTCACTGATCATTATGAACTCACCATGCTCCAGGCCGCTCTGCGCGACGGCACGGCGGCGCGGCACTCGGTCTTCGAGGTGTTCGCGCGGCGGCTGCCGCAGGGCCGCAGGTACGGGGTGATGGGCGGCGTCGGGCGGCTCCTCGACGCCCTGGAGCGGTACCGGTTCGGCGCCGCCGACCTCGCCTTCCTCACCGGGCACGGCGTCGTCGACGACGCCACCGCCGCGTGGCTGCGCGACTTCCGTTTCAGCGGTGACATCTGGGGTTATGCCGAAGGCGACTGCTATTTCCCCGACTCGCCCATTCTCCGGGTGGAGGGGCCCTTCGGCGAGACGGTCCTGCTGGAGACCCTGGTGCTGTCGATCCTCAACCACGACTGCGCGGTGGCCGCGGCCGCCTCCCGGATGGCGCGCGCCGCCGGCGGCCGCCCGCTGATCGAGATGGGCTCACGCCGCACCCACGAGGCAGCGGCGGTGGCGGCCGCCCGCGTCGCCTACCTCTGCGGCTTCGCGACCACCTCCAACCTGCGGGCCGGGCAGGTCTACGGGGTGCCCACTGCGGGGACCGCCGCGCACGCCTTCACCCTCCTGCACGACGACGAGCGGACGGCCTTCGCCTCCCAGCTCGCCTCCCTGGGGACGGCGACCACGCTCCTGGTCGACACCTACGACGTGAAGAACGCGGTGCGCACCGCGGTCGAGCTGGCCGGGCCGGACCTGGGCGCCGTCCGCATCGACAGCGGCGACCTGCGCGTCGTCGCCGAGGAGGTACGGGCCCAGCTCGACGACCTCGGCGCCCGCGACACCCGGATCGTGGTCACCGGCGACCTCGACGAGTACGCCATCGCCGCGCTGGCCGCCGCCCCCTGCGACGCCTACGGGGTGGGCACCTCCCTGGTCACCGGCTCGGGCGCCCCCACCGCGTCCCTGGTCTACAAGCTCGTCGCCCGTGAGGACTCCTCAGGCGTCCTGCGGCCGGTCGCCAAGACCTCACCCGGCAAGCCCGGCAAGGGAGGCCGCAAGCACGCCCACCGCCGCTTCCACGACGGCGTGGCGGTGGCCGAGCTCGCCTCTCCGGGGCCGCCGGTCCCCGAGCCCGGGTTCGAGGACCGCCCCCTCCACGTCCCCCTGGTCTCCTCCGGGCGCGTCGTCGGCCGCGAGCCCCTGGACGCCGCCCGCGAACGCCACCGCCGCGTCCTGGCCGAGCTGCCGGCCGCGGCCCTCCACCTGACCAAGGGCGACCCCGCCCTGCCCACCCTCACGGTCCATCCGTGAGGGCGCCCTTGACCAAGAGATCACGCCGAAGGAGCACCATGGACACGCACCGCGCCCTGCTCATCGTGGACGTCCAGAACGACTTCTGCGAAGGGGGGTCACTGGCCGTGGGCGGCGGGGCCGGCGTCGCCGCCGGGATCTCCGGTCACCTGGCCGGGCACGCCGCCGAGTACGACCACGTGGTCGCCACCCGCGACTGCCACCTCGACCCCGGCGACCACTTCTCGGCCGAACCCGACTACGTCGACTCCTGGCCCGCGCACTGCGTCATCGGCACGGAGGGCGTCGACTTCCACTCGGCGCTGGACCTGGCGCCGATCGAGGCGGTCTTCAGCAAGGGCCGCACGTCGGCCGCCTACAGCGGGTTCGAGGGCGACAGCGACGAGGGAGTCCCCCTGGCCGACTGGCTGCGGGCCCGCGGCGTCACCGAGGTCGACGTCGTCGGCATCGCCACCGATCACTGCGTCCGCGCCACCGCCCTGGACGCCGTCCGCGCGGGCCTGGCCACCCGGGTCCTGCTTGACCTCACCGCGGGCGTCGCCCCCGCCACCACCGAACGCGCGCTGGAGGAGCTGCGCGCCGCCGGCGTCACCCTCGTGGGCGAACCCGTCCTCGCCGGCTAGGCCGGCCGTGACGCCCATTCCCGGATCTTGGTGATACGGCTTTTGACCTCGGCCGCGCTGGCCTGGGGGACGGCGGGGCCGCCGCACGCGCGGCGCAGCTCGGTGTGGATGACGCCGTGCGGTTTGCCGGTGCGGTGGCTCCAGGCGCCGACGAGGCTGTTGAGCTCGGTGCGCAGGGCGTGCAGGTCCTCGGCCGCGGTCGTCTCCTTCGGCGGCTCCTCGCCCTGCGCCGCGCGCTTGCGC
>JAFACJ010001107.1 GCA_023425615.1 Actinomycetes bacterium | reverse complement strand
GTCGAGCCGTCCGCCGAGAGCGCGGGCCGCGCGCTGCTGGGCTGGACCGACCAGACGGCACGGCCGCAGGTGGAGGTGGCGCTGAAGCATCCGATCGCGCTGCTGGCCAACGCGCTCGGGCCGCCGCCCGCGGACGTCGTGGAGCTGGCGCACCAGCACGGTGTGAAGGTGGCGGGCCTGGCCTCCAGCGCCCACCACGCCCGCAAGCAGGTAGCGGTGGGCGTCGACATCATCGTCGCGCAGGGCACCGAGGCCGGCGGCCACACCGGCGAGGTCTCCACGATGGTCCTCATCCCCGACGTGGTGGACGCCGTGGGCGAGGAGACCATCGTGCTGGCCGCGGGCGGCATCGGCAGGGGCCGCCAGGTCGCCGCCGGCCTGGCCCTGGGCGCCGAGGGCGTGTGGACGGGCAGCATCTGGCTGACCGTCGAGGAGGCAGACACCCCCGAGCAGGCCATGCCCAAGCTGCTGGCCGCCACCAGCCGCGACACCGTCCGCTCCCGCGCCTGGACGGGCAAGCCTGCCCGCTTCCTCAAGACCGCGTGGACCGAGGCCTGGGAGTCGGACAAGTCCCCCGGCACCCTGCCCATGCCCATGCAGTTCATGCTGGTCTCCGACGCACTGCGCCGGATCTCCCGCTCCGGTGACGGCGAGCTCGTCACCTTCCCGGTGGGCCAGATCGTCGGCTCCATGAACCAGGTCAAACCGGCGGCCCAGGTCGTCTACGACCTCATGGAGGAGTACATCGAGGCGCTGGAGCGCCTCAACACCATCACCAACGCCGACTGATCCCGCGGCTTTCGGCTCCCACCCCGACCCCCGGTCGCCGACCGGGGGTCTTCGCGTGCGGTCAGCCCTGGCTGGAGCGGGCCCAGAGGTTGATGCCGGACTCGACGGCGTCGCGGTCGATGGCGGCCAGTTCCTCGGGGGTGAAGGAGAGGCGGTCCAGGGCGGCCAGGTTCTCCTCCAGTTGGGTGACGCTGCTGGCGCCGATGAGGGCGGAGGTGACGCGGGTGTCGCGCAGGGTCCAGGCCAGCGCCATCTGGGCGAGGGTCTGGCCGCGCTCCCGCGCGCGGGACGCCAGGGAGCGGATGTGGGCGAGGTTCTCGTCGTTCAGGTGGCGGGGGGAGAGGGACTTGCCCTGGGCGGCGCGGGAGTCGGCGGGGACGCCGTCCAGGTAGCGGCCGGTGAGCATGCCCTGGGCCAGGGGGGAGAAGGCGATGCAGCCCGCGCCCTCGGCCTCCAGGGTGTCCAGGAGGCCGTCCTCGATCCAGCGGTTGAGCATCGAGTACGACGGCTGGTGGATGAGCAGCGGGGTGCCCAGGTCGCGCAGGATCGCGGCGGCCTCTGCGGTGCGCTCGGGGGAGTAGGAAGAGATCCCGGCGTACAGGGCCTTGCCGGAGCGGACGGCGCGGTCGAGGGCGCCCATGGTCTCCTCCAGGGGCGTCTCGGGGTCGAAGCGGTGGCTGTAGAAGATGTCGACGTACTCCAGGCCCATGCGCTTCAGCGACTGGTCGAGGCTGGCCAGCAGGTACTTGCGCGACCCCCATTCGCCGTACGGGCCCGGCCACATGTCGTAGCCGGCCTTCGTGGAGATGATCAGCTCGTCGCGGTAGGGGCGGAAGTCCTGGGCGAAGATCTCGCCGAAGTTGCTCTCGGCCGAACCGTAGGGCGGGCCGTAGTTGTTGGCGAGGTCGAAGTGGGTGACGCCGAGGTCGAAGGCGCGGCGCAGGATGGCGCGCTGCGTCTCGCGCGGCTTGTCGTCGCCGAAGTTGTGCCACAGCCCCAGCGAGATCGCCGGCAGTCTCAGGCCGCTGCGCCCGCTCCGGCGGTAGGGAATCCGTTCGTAGCGGTCAGCGGCGGCAGCGTAGGTCATGAACGAGGTCCTTTGGATCAGTCGGTGCTCAGAGCGGACAGTAGCCGGGAACGCGCCGAGACGGCGTCCCGGTGGATGCCGTCCAGGTCGCCGCGGGTGAGCCGGCCGTCCTGGACGACGATCCGCCCGTCGACGAGGACGGTCCGCACGTCGGCGGCCGTGGCGGTGTGGACGAGGTGCCGGGCGGCGAGCCGCGTGTCGCCGTGGCCGAGGAGCGGCGCGGCGACGAGCTGGAGGTCGGCCTTCTTGCCGGTCTCCAGCGAGCCGATCTCGCCGGCCAGCCCGAGGGCCTTGGCGCCGCCGAGCGTCGCCATCGCCAGCACCCGTTCGGCGGGCATCGCGTCAGGTCCGTGCAGGGGCCGCTGGACGAGCGAGGCGAGGCGCATCTCGTGCTGCATGTCCAGGGTGTTGTTGCAGGCGGCCCCGTCCGCGCCGAGCGCGACGTTGACGCCGCGCGCCAGCAGCGCGGGGACGGGCGCGATCCCGGACGCGAGCTTCAGGTTCGCCGACGGGCAGTGCGCGACGGTCGCCCCGGTGCGGGCGATGAGGTCCATCTCGCTGTGGTCCAGCCAGACGCAGTGCGCCATGACCATCCGTTCGGTGAGCGCGCCCCAGGCGTACAGCGCGTGCACGTCACGGCCGTAGGAGTCGCCGGAGACGAGCTCGGACTGGTCGTGGTTCTCGTTGACGTGCGTGTGCAGTGTCAGTCCCGCACGGGCGGCGAACTCCGCGGCGTCCGTCCACAGCCGCGGGGAGGCGCCGCGCGGAGCCCGAGGTGACACCGCCATGTTCAGCCGCCCGTCCTCCTTGCCGTGCCATCGTTCGTACAGGCGCAGCAGGTCGGCCCACGCCTCCTCGGTGCTCTCGCCGAGCAGCGGGGTGCCCGGTTCCCGGTGGTCCATCAGCGCCTTGCCGATGAAGGCGCGGGCTCCGAGGTCGGCGACGGCGGCGAACGACTCGTCGGTGTGATGGACGCTCTCCATGCTCAGGAACGTCGTCGTCCCCGACAGGAGGAGTTCGGCGGCGCCGAGCCGGCAGGAGGCGGACATCGTCCCGGCGTCCAGTGCCCGCTCCAGCGGCCACACCCAGTGGCGGAGCCATTCCATGACGTCGAGGTCCTCGGCGAGTCCGCGGAAGGCGGTCTGGCACAGGTGCACGTGGGTCTGGACGTATCCGGGCACCACGAGGCAGCCGGTGGCGTCGATCTCGGTGTCGGCGGGTCCGGCGCGTCCGCCCACGGTGGCGATCCGCCCGTCCTCGATGAGGAGGTCGCCGGTGAGGGTTCCGGCGTGCCCCATCGTCACCAGCGTCCCGCCCCGGATGGCGACGGTTCCCACGGCGTTCAGTTCCCCGCCCAGCCGACCAGCGGCGAGCCCGACCTCTTGCGCGGTTCGGCGGCCCGCGCGACGGCGAGGGCGACCGCCTCGTCGGGCGAGGCGGCGAAGCTGACCGGCAGGACCCGCCGCTCGTCGAGGTAGGCGCCGTCGTAGAGGGTCTCGCGGAGCCTGTCGCTCCAGCCGCCCGTCCCCTCCAGGACGACGACGGGCACCGCCGCGTCGTAGGCGAGGGTGATCTCGTTGAGGGTGCCGACGCCGCCGCCGATGACGATGAGGGAGTCGGCGCACCGGGCGGTCAGCACGTTGCGCAGCGTCCCCATGCCGGTGGGGAAGGCGAGGTCGAGGTAGGGGTTGGCGTGGGAGAGGTCGGCCTGCGGCAGGAAGCCGACGGTCAGCCCTCCCGCCTCCTTGGCGCCCTTGGCCGAGTGCTCCATGACACCGCCGGTGCCGCCGTTGACCAGCGCG
>JAFACJ010000884.1 GCA_023425615.1 Actinomycetes bacterium | reverse complement strand
GGGCGGTCCGCGCGGACCAGCAGCGTGAGGGTGTCCGGGTCCTCCAGCCGGCCGGGCCGGTGCGCGGCCAGGCCGCGCAGGTGCCGGGCGAAGACCGCTACCCGGTCGGCCACGTCGTCGCCGCGTCCCAGCAGCCGGTGGGCGCGCAGCCGGGAGGCGGTCTCGGCCCGGCGCGCCCCGCGCGGCAGATCGAGCAGGGCGGCCCGCTCCTGCTCGGTGCCGACGCCGAGGTCGACGCCCAGGTAGGCCTCGAACGCCCCCAGCATCCGGACCGTCGCCTCGGCCTCCTCGTCTCCGGTGATCGGGGTGATGTGGGTGGGATCGTTGGAGTCGAGCATCAGCAGGAACGCGACGTGCTCGCCCTGTTCGCGCAGCAGCCGGGCCGCCTCTTGGCCGAGGCTGCCGCCCATGGACCAGCCACCGAGCAGGTAGGGGCCGTGCGGCTGCCGCCGCCGGATGGCGTCGCGGTAGCGGCGGGCCAGGTCAGGCAGCCCGTCCGGGGCCTGGCCTTCGACCAGGTCGGGGTCGGTGAGCGCGACGATCTCGAACCGCTCGTCCAGGAGCCGGGACAGCTCGGCGTAGCACATGACGTCGCCGCCGGAGGGATGTAGCAGGAACAACGTGCGTTCTTGTGTGCCCTCCCGCAGCGGGATGAGAACGTCGTCGAGGGTGCCGTCGTCCTCGGGGAGCGCCTGTGTGGCGTCCTGCGGCTCCCATGCGGACTGCTCGAAGGCCAAGGCGCGCACCCGTTCGGCGTAGGCCGCGAACACCGCGTCCACCTCGCGGTCGGGCATCAGGTCCGCCACGGCGTCCCACTGCAGCAGCAGCTCGCCTCGCTGGAGGAGCACCTGGTGGTCCAGCCAGGTCTGCGGCGTCTGGCTGAGCGCGTGCACCTGCTCGCCGACCCACTGCAGGTCCGGCTCGCCGCCCACGAGGTCCTCCAGCCCCAGGGCGCTGGTGAACACCACCGGCACCGAGCCCTCGCCCCGCTCGGACAGCAGGTCGAGCGCCGAGTGCGCGCGGTGGTCCAGGTCGGCGAACAGCCTCTCCTGCACCCGGCGGACGTGCTCGGCGAACGAGCCGGGCCCCCTGCGGTCGATCTCGTGGACGAGCAGGGAGGTGAAGTCGCCGACGACCTTGTCCACATCAGGGTGGATCGCGGGCCGGTCGAACAGGGTCAGGGTGAGGGAGAAGTGCTCGCTCCCCGACCAGGCGGCGAGCGCCTCGGCGTAGGCGGTCAGCAGCACCGCGGTCGGGGTGACGCCCCGGCGGGCGGCCTCCCGGCGCAGCCGCTCCCAGGCAGCGGGCTCCAGTCGGGCGGTGCGGCGCACGAACCGCGGCGCCCCTTCAAAAGAGGCGTCGACCGGTAGCGGCGGCGGGCCGGGTAGGGCGCGCTCCCGCCAGTAGCGGGCGGCGCGCTCGTCCTTGGCCGCCTCCATCGCCCGCACGCAGGCGGCGAAGTCGAGGGCGGGCGCGGGAAGCGGCTCGTCCGGGCACTTGTAGAAGTGACGCACCTCCCGGTCGATGATCCAGTAGCTGCCCGCGTCGCAGACGAGCACATCCACGCCGAGGAACAGCCGGACGCGTCCGCCGGGCAGCCGGGCCGCCTGGATCTGCACCAGCGGCCACCGGTCGGACGGGCCGGGGTCGCGGGATGTCCTGGCGCGCAGCCGGGACAGCCGCTCCTCGCGGGCCGTCTCGTCCAGGCCGGTCAGGTCGTGCACGCGGATGCGGTAGGGCGGCACGTGGTCGAGGATCGTGAAGGTCCCTTGGCGGGTGGTGATCGCCCGCAGCATCGGGTGCCGTTCGATCACCCGCCGCCAGGCCCGCTCGTATCGGGGCAGGTCCAGGTCCGGGCAGTCGTACTCCAGGTAGAAGTGGCAGGCGATGTCGCCGAGCGCATAACCGCCCTGCCTGCCGATCCAGTAGGCGTGCTGGACGCGCGTCATGGGGAAGGTCCCGTCGGCGGGCGCGGTGGGAAGGGCGATCGGGTCCGGCTCCGGCAGGGGCCGTGCGTCGCGGGCACCGAGCAGTCCGGCGAGCGCGCCGAGCGTGGGCCGGGCCAGCAGGTCGCGCAGCCGCAACTCCACCCCGAACAGGCCGCGCAGCATGACCAGCATGCGGGTGGCCAGCAGGGAGTGGCCGCCGAGCGCGAAGAAGTCCGCCTCGGCGGAGGCGACCTCGACGCCCAGCAGGCGCGACCAGACCGCCGCCACCTCGCGTTCGGCCTCGCTCAGCGCCGAGGCGTCGCCGCCGGCCTCGACGGGCTCGGTGTAGGCCGCCTTCGCCATGCGTTCGCGCAGATCGGTGCTGGAGACGGCGACCACGGGCAGCGGGCGGGCCAGGATCCGGTCCAGCGCGGCCATTCCGGTCGCCGCGCCGAGGGCGTAGGGCAGGCGGGTGAGCCGCTCCCGGCCTTCGGGGCCGACCTTCCAGACGTCCCACACGATGCTGGTCCACCGGGTCTCGGTGTCGTCGGCGGCCTCCTCGGCGAAGGCGTCCAGGAAGCGGTTGGCCGCGCAGTAGGGGCCCATGCCGATCCCGCCGACCAGGGTGCCGGCCGAGGACATCAGCACGACGGTCTCCGGCCGCTTTTCGGCGGGCAGCCGCCTGACCGCCTCCCGCAGGGCGAGCACTCCACCGATCTTGGAGTGCGCGTGCCCGTCGACGTGCTCGGCCCGCACGTGCCGCATCGGCTGCAGGTCGGCGCCGGCCACCACGCCGGCCGCGTGGACGACCAGGGAGAGCCGGCCCCGCTCCGCGAGTTCGGCCAGCAGCCCGGCCGTCCCCTCGGTGTCGGCGGCGTCCAGCCGACGCACCTCGATGTCCAGCCCTTCTGCGGCCAGCCGCGCGAGGGAGCGTTCGCGTTCCGGGCCGCCGGTCCCCCGGGTGGTGACCACGACCCGCATGTCTCTGCGGGCCAGGTGCTCGGCGGTCGTCAGCCCGACGTCGCCCAGGCCACCGGTGATCAGGGCGATCGCCTCTCCGGCCGTTCCGGCCGCCGGGGCGGCTCCGCCGCGGCCCGGGGACCACGGCGTGATGCCCCGGATCCAGCGGGTGCCGCCGCGGACGGCCACCTCCCGGCCGGACTCCCCGCCGCGCAGATCGGCCAGTTCGGCGGGGACGGACCCGGCCGCCGCGGTGGTTTCGTCCAGGTCGAGGACGCGCCAGCGCACCCCCGGCTGCTCCTGGGCGATGACCCGGGGCAGGGCGTGCAGGGCGGCCAGCGCGGGGCTGGGATGTTCCGTCCCGGTCACCCGGTGGGCTCCCCGGGTGCCCTGCAGGAGGAATTCCGGGGTGTCCGCGCCGGTGAAGAGGCGTTCGGCGAGCCGGGCGTGGCGCAGGACGCCTTTGGTGACCGCGCCGGGATCGTGTCGGCGCCGCTCGTCGAGGTCGGCGACGACCACCACGCCGGTCCAGTCTCCGGGCTCCACGTCATCATCCGCGTCCGGGTCCAGGGGGTGGGCGTCGGCTCCGGCCGCCTTCAGCGCCGCCAGGAGCGCGTCGTCGGCTCCGGCCACCAGCCAGCGGCCGTCAAGGACGGCGTCCCGGTCCAGCGGCGGGCACTGGGTCCAGACCGGGATCTGCAGGGGTTCGCTCTCGTCGGGCTCATCGCCCAGGTGCGCGGGGGCATCGGGCGGATCGATCCACAGGCGGCGGGGTTGGAAGGCCAGGCCGGGAGCGGCCAAGCGACGCCGACCCGGCCGGTGCATGGCGGGGAAGTCCACGGCCGCGCCGTGGGCCCACAGATGCCCGGCGGTCTCGTACAAGGCCGCCAGGTCGTCCTCGCCCGGCTCGGACGGCAGCGTGGTCAGCGCGGGCAGGCCGTGAGCGCGGGCCAGGGAGGCCAGGGCGGAGCCGGGGCCGATCTGGACGACGAGCGCGCCGGTGCCGCCTGCCGCGGCCTGAAGGGCGCGGGAGAAGCGCACCGGTTCGCGTAGCTGCCGCACCCAGTGCTCGGCCCGGCCGAACTCGGTGTCCACGGCCGCGCCGGTCAGGGTGCTGAAGGCGGGGATGCGCAGCGGCACCGGGCCCAGGC
>JAFACJ010000846.1 GCA_023425615.1 Actinomycetes bacterium | reverse complement strand
GAGGCAGGCAGCCGCCGACGCCGAACTCCGGCGATACCGCGATCGAGACCTCCGGCGGCGAATGGGCCTGCCATCTCAGCTACGACGAGATCCCAGGATGCGAGGTGATCGACCCCCAGCGGCTCAGAAGCGGTCTCCCCATCCCCGTGCCGAGATGGAATTCTCGGGGCAATCCGTCGGTGCCGGGCGAGAAATAAATCTGTTAAAAGCCTGCGCACTCACGTGCCGGCCGTTCGGAGGAGCGAGCGAGCAATGCAAGAGACCACCGGAGAAACAGCCGGGATGGAGAAGCACCACATCTACCCGGTCCCGGCCGGTGCACGAGGCGGGAAGGCGAGGTCGCAGTTCTACATGTGGTTAGCCCCCGACATGACGCTCGGCGGGATCATCACCGGCGCGGCCGCGGTGTTCCTGGGGAACACCTCCGGCAGGACCGCGTCGGGTGACGGCCACCGCGGTGACCGTCGCCCGGCCGCGGTTCGACCCGCCGTTTTCGCTGATTGCCGTTCGGCCGTCGAAGAGATGTGCGGGCGCAATTATTTCCGGAATTCGCGTGTAATCCCATCCCTTGGAGTCTACGATGAACAGCCTCACGATCCGCTACCATATGACCGTGAATTCTTCCGCGACCGACAGCTTCGAATTGCTGTGCGAGATCGAACCGGCGACCGGACCCGACCTCACCCGAGTACGCCGACAGATCGCCCTATTGGGCGATGTGGCTGATTCCTACCTGGTCCCCGACAACCACATGGCGCGCGCCACGGTGTCCAGCATCGCCGTCGCCCGCGAAGTCGCGGCGCTGGGAGGAACGGCGGTCGCGTGCGTGAACAGCCGCGACCGCAATCTCCTGGGATTCCGGCGCGACCTGCTGACCGCCGCGGCCTACGGCGTCGACCGCTTCCTCTTCGTCCGCGGCGACGACCCGGCAGAGGGGGAGCGGTCGACGGACCTGACGGTCCGCCGCATGATCGACGACGCCCACGCGTACGAGGAGCGCCGCTTCGTCGTGGGCGCGACAGCTCGCATCGGTACGCGGCTACCGCGCTGGAAGACCGCGGCGGACTTCCTGCTCACCCAGGTGTCGTACGACTTCGACCGCCTCATGGCCTGGCGCGAGGACCTGGACTACGACGGGCGGGTGCTCGCGGGCGTGATGGTCATGGCGAGCAGCACGATGGCGAAACGCATCGCCGCCGACGTCGGCGAGATCGGTGTGCCCGACGACCTGATCCAGGCGCTGGACGCGGATCGCGACGCCGGCGTCCACCGGGCGATCGAACTGATCGACAAGGTGCGGGAGTCGCAGGCGTTCGACGGCGTCCACCTGGTTCCGGTGAGCCGCTATGCCGACATCGCCGAACGCCTCCGCCGCAGGTAGCCGGCACGACCCTCAGGCGGGGCGCGTACGTGGAGCCCGCTCGGCCCAGCCGATCGGGCTCCGCCCGGTCGATCGGCCACCAGGCTCTGTGCCGAACCCCCAGGAGACGTCGAAAGGCCGGGTGGGATCATCCCTGTGTGCCGTTCCTCGTCTGCGCCCGTTGCTCTCAGCGGCTCACCAACGACCTCCACCTGACCTCCGGCCCCACCCAGGATGTGCCGGGCCGGCCCTGCATCCCGCCCGGCACCTGCACACCCAGTCGAGCTGGCGGATTCATTCTCAACCACGGCGACGTCACGGGCACCACGCGCCACCCCGATCCGACCCGCTCGATGGGCTGCTGCGGCCCCGACGGTTTCAACGGCCCCAACCTCATCTGCCGGGGATGCCGACGGGAACTCGCGACCGAAGAGGCCGACTGCTGGAAGCCCCACTGCATCGTCACCATCCCGGACTCCACAAAGCTGATCACAGACCCGCCGCACTAGCCCACGCACACGGCATGGCCGGTCGGCAGCGCGCCGGTCGCCTCCGCGGTCTGCGGCTCCTGGGCGCCCTGCAGATCGCGGACGTGTCCGCGCAGGTCGCCCTCGGTTTCCACACCGACTTCACCGGTTTCACCCAGTTCACCGCCTGGTCGAAGGCACTGGCGGCCACCCGCAGCTGACGGCACGCCCCGCGTCCCGCCGCCCCGGACCTTCCGCGGGCGGCGCCGGGCGCGGAGGGCGAGAGCGGCTTCGTCCCGCGGGTCAGTCGTTGGTCGGGAAGGCCAGCGCCAGGTCGCTCGACGGGGCCACGCCCGGGTCGATCCAGCGGCTGGTCACCACCTTGGCGCGGGTGAAGAAGCGGACCCCCTCCATGCCGTGGGCGTGGGTGTCGCCGAAGAGCGAGGCCTTCCAGCCGCCGAACGAGTAGTAGGCGGTGGGGACGGGCACCGGCACGTTGATGCCGATCATGCCGGCGTTGACCTCGGACTCGAAACGGCGTGCCGCGCCGCCGTCGCGGGTGAACAGCACGGCGCCGTTGCCGTATCTGTTGGCGTTGACCAGCGCGATGGCCTCCTCATAGGTGTCGACCCGCACGACGCCGAGCACCGGGCCGAAGATCTCCTCGGTGTAGATGCCCATGTCAGGGGTGACGTGGTCGAAGAGGGTCGGGCCGAGCCAGAAGCCGTCGGGACGGTCGGCCACGCGCAGGCCGCGGCCGTCGATCACCAGCTTCGCGCCGTCCTCCACGCCCGCGTCGATGAAGGAGGAGACCTTGTCGCGGTGCTCCTTGGTGACGAGCGGGCCCATGTCGCAGCCGAGGGTGCCGTCGCCCACCCGCAGGGTGCTCACGCGCCGCTGGATCGCGGCGATGACGTCGTCGGCGCCGGGCCCCACGGTGACCAGCACGCTCACCGCCATGCAGCGTTCGCCGGCGGAGCCGAAGGCGGCGCTGACCGCGGAGTCCGCCACGAGATCGAGGTCGGCGTCCGGCAGGACGACCATGTGGTTCTTCGCCCCGCCCAGGGCCTGCGCCCGCTTTCCGGCGGCGGCGGCGCGCTCGTGGACGTAGCGCGCGACAGGGGTCGAGCCCACGAAGCTCACGGCCTGCACGTCGGGTGAGTCGAGGAGCGCGTCGACCGCCTCCTTGTCCCCCTGCAACACGTTGAAGACGCCGTCGGGAAGCCCCGCCTCCTTCCACAACTGGGCGATCCAGACGGAGGCGCCGGGGTCCTTCTCACTGGGCTTGAGCACCACGGTGTTGCCCGTCGCGATCGCGACCGGGAAGAACCACATGGGCACCATGGCGGGGAAGTTGAACGGGCTGATGACGGCGACGACACCGAGCGCCTGCCGCTTGGAGTGGGTGTTGACGCCCGTCGAGACCTGCTCGGAGAACTCGCCCTTGACCAGGTGCGGGATCCCGCAGGCGAACTCGACGACCTCAAGTCCGCGGCTGACCTCGCCGAGGGCGTCTTCGAGGACCTTGCCGTGCTCCGCGGTGATGATCGCGGCCAGTTCCTCCTTCCGTTCCTCCAGGAGTTCCCGGAAGCGGAAGAGCACCTTCACGCGCTTGGCGAGCGAGGTGGAGGCCCAGCCCGGGGCGGCGCGCCTGGCCGAGGCGATCACGGCCAGGGCGTCCGCCTCGCTCGCGAGCCTGACCTGTCCGCAGACCCTGCCCGTGGCGGGATCGGTGACATCCGCGGTCCGTTCGGAGGCGCCGGAGAACAGCGCGTTGTCCAGCCAGTGCTCACTGATGTGCTCGGTCATGGCCTCATGCTCAGGGCGGGCGCGGATCGCGGCAACAGGCAGGTTGTCAAGGACGGAGATCCGGCTTGAACAGGCTGTCAAACCGTCAGCCCGCGAAGGTCAGGCACACCAGCACCACGTTCAGCACGATCACCAGCGCCGCGACGCAGCACGCGGCGGCCGTCGTGCCCGGCCTGTTCACATGGGCGCCCATGACGTCCCGCCGGGCGGTCAGCGCGATGAGCGGGACGAGCGCGAAGGGGATGCCGAGCGAGAGCACCACCTGTGAGAGGACCAGGGTCGCGCTCGGCTCGGCGCCCAGGGCCAGCACCACGACGGCGGGCGCGACGCTCACGATCCGCCGGGTGAACATCGAGACCTCACGGTCGAGCAGGCCGCGCATCACCTCGGCTCCGGCGGCGCCGCCGACGGAGGTCGAGGCGAGGCCGGATCCCAGCAGTGCGACCGCGAACAGCATCGCGACGCCGGCGCCCAGCTCCGAGGTGATCACCTCGTGGACGCCCTGCAAGGTGCCGGTGCCCGGTGCTCCGTGCAGGTTCGCCGCCGCGACGACGAGCAGGGAGACGTTGAGCACCCCGGCCAGGCACAGCGCGGCCGCCACGTCCACGCGCGTCACCGACAGGAGGGCACGTATCGAGAGTCCCTCGCCCCGATGGTCGAGACGGTTGACGGTCAAGCTCGAATGGAGGTAGATGACGTGCGGCATCACCGTGGCGCCGATGATGCCGGACGCCAGCAGCAGGCTCTCGCTCCCGGCGAAGGAGGGGATCATGCCGCGCGCCAGTTCCGCCGCATCCGGCGGGCCGACGACGAGCCCTGCCACGAACCCGGTCGCGATGAGGGCGAGGAAGCCCATGATCAACCGTTCCAGGGCGCTCTGTCCGCGCAGGTCGCCGACGCGGAGGACGAGGAGCGCGACGGCCGCGGTCAGCACGGCGCCGAGGACGAGGGGGATGTCGAAGAGGAGCCACAGGGCGACGGCTCCGCCCACCACTTCGGCCATGTCGGTGGCGATGACGACGGCCTCCGCCTGGAGCCAGTAGGCGATCCGGGCCGGCCTGGAGAGCCGGCTGCCCAGTTCCCCCGCCAGGGAGCGGCCGGTGACCACCCCGAGTTTCGCTGAGAGGTATTGCACGATCACCGCCATCACGTTCGCGAGCACGACCACCCAGACGAGCGTGTAGCCGTATTTCGCACCGGCGGTGACGTTCGTCGCCACGTTTCCGGGGTCCACGTAGGCCACCGCGGCGATGAAGGCGGGGCCGAGCAGGGCGAAACGCCGCAGTTGTCTTCCCATGAGCATGGGGGCACCCTAGCTCGTACCAACTATTTGCTCCAGAGTGTGCGGTTGGGATACGGTCGGCGCGTGGCTACCGCAGTGATCCGGATCGTCGTCGACGCCGACGGCGTGCTGACCCCGGGCGAGTACGAGGCGGGAATCGGGCGGCTCGCCGCTCTCGGCATCGAGGTCATCGCCAGTCCCGGCGATCACCTCGCCGACCGGCACCGCGAGATCGAGATCATCACCGACGCCATCGGCAGGGGGCGTTCGGCGCGTGACTACGCCGACCTCTGCGCGTCGGCGTTCGGCCTGCCGGCGGAACCGGGCGTCACCACGTTCATCAGCCGGGGCACCGACGAGGACGCGCTCGGGGTGCTGAACCGCTTCGGAGTCGCCGGCGAGGTCACGCGCGAGACCGCGGGCGAGGACGATCTCGTGACGGTGACGATCGCGCGGGCGGAGAGCCGCCGGGTTCCCGAGAGCCGCCTGCACACCGCGCTGGAGGCGGCGCTCAACTGCGAGGTGCGGATCCGGTTCTCCTGAGTCAGGACGACGGGCTCAGGAACCCCCGGAGCAGGGAGCCGCGCAGGAAGCGGTGGGTCCTGGGCACGCCGGCCCGTGCGAAGTCCTGGTAGGGGAGCCACACGATCGCGCGGATGTACGCCCCGAGTTCCTCCGGGGTGTTGATCGGCCGGACCGAGTTCTCGGCGGTGCCCCGGTGGAGCAGTCCCTCCAGCAGGCGGAAGCGGTCCTGGGTCTGCTCGAAGTACGTCTGGAACGGGTCGCTCGTGGGGCCGGGGCCGTGCGCGCTGAACTTCACGATGTCCGATTCCTGGCGGAACTGCCGCTTGGCGTGGACGAACACCAGCGCGAACGCGTCGAGTGAGGCCGCGACCGAGGTCCCGGTCGTCAGGGCGCCCCGCAGCGCTTGGTCCAGGCTCGCGGTGTAGGTGCCGAGGATCTCCGTGAGGATCTCCTCCTTGGACTCCACCCTGCGGTAGAGCGTGCCCATGCGCACGCCCGCGGCCTCCGCCACGTCACGGATGGTGGTCGCGTGGTAGCCGCGGCGGGCGAACTCGCCGCGCGCGGCGGCGATGATGTCCTCCCTGGTCCCCGAACCGGTCGGTTCCCGGGGGAGCCTCCACTCCGCCATCGCCTCGCGGGCCGCGCGCATCGCCTCCGATGCGTCAAGGACCCGGTCGTCGGGGCAGCCGATGACCAGGCCCTTGAGGAGGAGGTCGCAGAACTGCCGCGCGATGTGCTCGGCATCGGGCCCGCCGGGGACGTTCAGCGCCGCGTTGAAGGTGAGCTGAGGGAGCGCGTAGCGCAGCATGCCGAGATCGCCCGCGGATGCGCCCGACCGCGGGACGAGGCCGTCGAGGGCGCGCTTCCACACCTTCTGCAGCGCGGGCGCCCGGAGCTTGAGCGCGGACCGGAACCGTTCGGTCGCCGTGCTCGGCGCATCGTAGGAGTAGAGGCGCAGGGCGGCGGCGCTGCGGAGGGAGAGCGCCGTCACCTCCCGTGCCATGTACCTGAGCCGCTCCTCGGGGCCGCCTTCGAGCTCGGGGAGGCGCTTGGACGCCTTCGCCGCCAAGGCGCTCAGCTCGCGGTCGAGTTCGGCGAGGATCTCGACCGCGATCTCTTCCTTCGACGTGAAGTGGTGGTACAGGCTGCCGGGAAGGATCCCCACCGCGTTGGCGATGTCGGTCATCGTAGTGGCCGAGTACCCGGAGACCGCGAAGAGGCCTGCGGCCACGCGGCGGATCTCGTCTGTCCGCTGTCCCGAACCAGGGGGAGCGGCGGCGTCGACCATGCGAGACGACGTAGTCATGGAGACAAGTATGCCCTCTCGCGGGGTCTGCCTGGAACCGGATTCGGTCAAAGTCAAATGTTTGGTCGGATCAACTATTTGGTCCATCCACCTATCGGAGCGGCGCCCCTCGCGGCCATACTCGAAGGTCCGGGGGCCCTGTGAACTGGGAAGGGAGTACCTCATGAGCGAAGGTGCGGCGGTTCTCGCCGATGTCGGCCATCCGCGACGGAGGGGGACACGGCACGGAGCCTCCGGCTCCGGCCGGCTCGGTTCCCTCACCATCTCCGATTTCCTCGAGATGCCCCTGACGGTCGAGGCGCTCCCCTCGGTCCTGGCGGGCGCGGATCAGCTCGGCCGGAGCATCCGGTGGGCCCATGTGATCGAACTCGCCGACACCGAGGGACTGCTTCAGGGCGGTGAGCTGATCCTCACCACCGGCATCGCCCTGCCCAGGGAACGCGGCGAGATCGACTCCTACATCGACGGGCTCGTGGAGCAGGGCGTCGCCGGACTGGTGATCGAACTGGGGCGCCGCTACGCGGAGGTGCCGGCGGAGATGGTCCGCGCGTGCCGGCGCGGGAGCCTGCCGCTCGTGGCGCTGGGGAGGGAGGTGCCCTTCGTCAAGATCACCGAGGCCGTCCACTCGGCGCTCATCGACGGCCGGCGCGAGATGCTCCAGATGACCACCGCCGCCCACCAGCGGTTCACCGAGCTGTCCCTCACCGAGGCCTCCGCCGAGGAGCTGGTGCGCGCCGCGGCGGAGCTGGCAGGCGGGCAGATCGTCTTCACCGACCGGCTGCACCAGGTGCTCGCGCTGGACGCCGGTGAGGGCTCTGAGGAACTGCTCCTGAGCCGGTGGCGACGCCGGGCGCGGGCACTCGCGCCCGTCTTCGGTACCGAGGCGGACGCGGCCGGCGGCACGGTGACGGTACCGGTGGAGGTGCGGGGCCGGCAGTGGGGCCGGCTCACCCTGTTCACCTCGCGGGCTCCCGGCCCGGCGCAGGTGATGGTGGTCGAGCGCGCCGCCGCCGCCTTGGCGATCCGGTTCCTGATCGAGGGCGAGGACGAGCTGGTCGCCAAGGCGCGCCGCTCGGTGCTCGCCGACATCGTCGCCGCGCGGTACACCTCGGCGGAAGCGGTGCACGCCCGCGCGGAGGCGCTCGGGCACACCACGCGCAACCGCAGGTATCTGCCGCTCGTGGTGCTCGGCACCGACCAGGACCTGACGGGGCAGGTGCGCAAGGCGCTGGGCGAAACCGACCTCGACGCCCTGCACGGCCCGTTCGTGGCCGGCCGGTGGGGTGTGCTCATGTTGCTGCGCGAGGACCAGCGGGACGAGCACGTCGAGGCGTTCGCGCGCCGCCTGCACGGGCTGTGCGACGGTGTCGGCCTGCCCCGGGTGACGATCGCGGTCGGCGAGGCGGTGACCGACTTCCACGAGGTGCGGCCGTCGTTCGCCGAGGCCACCGATGTCGCGCTGGCAGCCCGCGCGAGCGGGCGGCCGCTCGGCGGGGCGCGCCGGTGCTACCGCATTCAGGACATCCAGCTGCGCGGGCTGCTCTACACGCTGCGCGAGGATCCGAGGCTCCGGGCGTTCGTCGAGCGGACGCTCAGCCCACTGG
>JAFACJ010000818.1 GCA_023425615.1 Actinomycetes bacterium | reverse complement strand
GGTTGGCGGTCTGGACGTAGATGCCGTGGTCGCCCTCGCCCTCGACGGTGATGAGGCGGGAGCCGCGGTAGGCGCGGTGGGCGCGGACGGCGCCCTCGTACGGGGTGGCCGGGTCGCCGGTGGACTGGACCAGCAGGATACGGGGCAGGCCGCCGCCGACGGGGCGGGCCAGCCGCAACTGGTCGGTGGGGCGCTTCCAGTACATGCACGGGTCCTGGATCAGGTGGTAGCCGAAGAGCGGGTACCTGCGGCCGAGTTCCTCGGAGAAGGCGGCGACCTGGGCGGGGGTGCGGGTGAACGGGGTGTCGTTGCAGGTGACGTCGAAGAGGGCGGGTTCGCCGCCGGGGATCGGGGCCGCGGCACCGGGGCCGGCGGGCGGGGCCGGCGAGGCGGGCCGTACCGACAGGGCCGACCGGGTCTTGGCGGAGGTGAGCGGTGACAGGTCGCTCAGGAACCGTGCCAGGGGGGAGAAGTCCTTCTTGGAGTAGAGCTGGCTGACGATCTGCATGTCGAAGTCGGTGGCGTGGAACGCGCTGGTGGTGCCGTCGGTGGAGACGAGGGTGAGGCCGCCCTGGGCGATGATGGCGGCGCGGATCCGTTCGTAGCGCCGCAGGACGGCGTCCCGTGTCGTGCCGAGCTGGAACGTTCCGTTGTAGCGGGCCGCCCAGTCGGCGAACTGCTCGAAGCGGGCCTGGAAGCTGCGGGGCCAGGAGTCGAAGAGCTGCTCCCAGGTGCCGCCGAAGTCGACGACGGAGTCGAGGACGAAGCGCCCGGTGGACCGGGGCCAGCGTTTGGCGTAGTAGGCGCCGAGCCAGGTGCCGGCGGAGTAGCCGATCCAGTCGATCCGCCCGACCCCGGCACCGCGCGAGGTCTTGAGGTTGCGGCGGATCCACTCCAGGTCGTAGACGGTCTGCGCGGTCGTGACGTACCGGGCGGGGAGCCTGCCTCCGTTCCCCTGGCAGGCGGCCGCCTGCTCCTTCATCCGGGCGAGCAGCCGTTCGGTGCCGCCGTCGCCGCGGTCGCGCGAGTCGAGGGCGGCGCCCTGGAGCTTCTTGCAGGACACCGGGGTGCTGGCGCCCGAGCCCCGCACGTCGAGGCCGATGACGTCCATGTCGTCGAGGATCCGGTGGCGCTTGTGCTCGATGAACTGCAGGGGGAGGGTGCGGCCCTCGAAGCCCGGCCCGCCGGGATTGGTGAAGAGCACGCCTTTGACGCGTTTGCGTGCCTTAAGGCGGCTGATCGCCAGTGTGATCTTCTTGCCCTCGGGCCTCCGCCAATCGAGGGGTGCCTGCAAAGTGCTGCATTCCAGACGCCGGTACGCGGCCTTCTGATTCTTTTCCGTGAAGCACGGTTTCCAGGTGAGGCGCTGGGTGGCAAGCCTTTCCATGGGGTCGCGCTCGGCGCGCAGCGCCGGTGCCCCCGGAAGGAGTGCCGCGGACGCGAACGCCGTCGTCGCGGCCAGGACCAGGGCGGGTCGGCGCATGTGCGTCACCTCTCAAGAAGATCTTGAGCAGGATCCTACGCAGTGAAATATGGACAAATTTCCGAGTTTTGGGATCGGATAACGCAACCTTTAGCTTGCCGAAGGGCTCATCCCTTCGCCCGGTGCGCGGTGCCGTGAATTCCCCGGTACCGGAGTTCCGGGAGATTTACAGTTCCCAGCCGCGTTTGAGCAGTTCCATGACGCGTTCCAGCGCGGCGGCGGGGTCGTGGCTGCGCCGGGCGAGCTGGGGGAGGTCGAGGACGTAGCGGGCCAGGGCGGCGACGGTGACGTCGTCGGGGGAGCGGCCGGTGCGCTCGGCGATGGCGGCGGCCAGCGCGGTCTCGTGGCGCAGCCACATCCGGTGGGCGTGGGTGGCGAGGGCGGGCGTGGAGTCGACGAGGTCGAAGAGGGAGCGCAGTTCCCGTGAGGACTCCAGGGCGTCGAGCCTGGCCCGCAGATGGGCGTGGAGCGCGTCGAGCACGCCGCCCTCCGCCTCGCGGACGGCGGCGACCAGCGACTCCTCGCGGGCGTCGTCCGCGTCGAAGACGAGCGTCTCCTTGCCCTCGGGGAAGTGGGCGAAGAGCGTGGTGACCGAGACGTCCGCGGCGTCCGCGATCTCCTTGACGCTCACCCGGTCATAGCCGCGCTCCAGGAAGAGCCGCAGCGCCGCCTCGCTCAGCGCCCTGCGGGTCTGCGCCTTCTTGCGCTCCCTGCGGCCCATCACCGGTCGAGTCACTCCAGGACCGTACCAATTCCGCCTTCGGCCCGCGGGCCGGCTCCCCAAAAATCCGTAGTCACTACGAAAATTGAGTGGTTGTGGATTTGGATGCGGGTGTGGTTCGGTGGTGGCACGAACGGAAGGCCCAGCCGATCGGAAAGGGAGGATGGATGGCCGTCCGCAGCATCCTGTTCGCGTCCCCCCGGGCACCCGGTGAGCCGGAAGGCGCGGCCGAGCCCGAGTACTTCCGCGATCTGAACCTCGACCAGGTCGTGGCGGCGATCGCGAAGGAGCATCCCGGAGCCGGGCTGGAATCCTGGTTCCACCTCCCGCTGCGCGACGCCGGCCTCGTCGCCTTCCGGCAGCGGATCTTCCACGACCTGGAGGACCCGGCGGTGCGCGGTGTCGCCGAACGGTTCACGGCGGCGCTGGCCAGGACCCGGCGGCGGCTGGAGCTGGTGGGGCGGATGAAGCACCCGCCGCAGGCGCACCGCTGGTTCCTGGAGATCGTGCTGGAGTACGCGGCGCTGGTCACCGAGCTCGCCGAGGGGCTGGCCGCGGCCCCGCTCACCGCGCCCGGCCTGCTGGCGCTGCGCGACGACATCGCCGCCTACGTTCGTGACGCGGCCTTCACCGGGCCGCGGGAGCGGGCGTCGCGGTTGCGCGAGCGGCTGGGCGAGGTCCGGTACGACCTGCTCCTGCGCGGAGAGAAGGTCACCGTCGTCGCGCACGACCCGGACGTCCGGTTCGACTACGCCGAGCGGGTGCTGGCGGTCTTCGAGCGGTTCGGGCGGGACCGGCCTCCCGAGCACGCCGCCGGGACGGCGCAGGAGACCGGCCTCGACCACCTTGAGGCGAAGGTCCTGGACTTCGTGGTCGAACTGGCGCCCGGCGTGTTCCGTGACCTGGCGGCGTTCGGCGAGGCCGAGCGCGGCTTCATGCCCGGTGACGTCCTCCGCCTCGAACGCGAGTTGCGCTTCTACCTCGGCTACCTGGCACATCTCGCGCCGCTGCGGGAGGCGGGGCTGCCGTTCTGCCTCCCGGAGGTCTCCACCACCGACAAGCGGCTGGCCGTCCGCGACGTCTTCGACCTCGCGCTCGCCTCCAGCCCGTCGGCGCGCGGCCGGCGGGTGGTCGGCAACGACGTGCGGCTGGAGGACGGCGAGCGCGTCCTGGTCGTCTCGGGCCCCAACCAGGGCGGCAAGACGACGCTCTCACGCGCCTTCGGCCAGCTCCACCACCTGGCAGCCCTCGGCTGTCCCGTCCCGGGCCGCGAGGCGCGGGTCTTCCTGCCCGACCGGATCCTCACCCACTACGAGCGGGCCGAGAGCCTGGAGGGGCAGGTCAGCAAGCTGGAGGAGGAACTGCTGCGGATGCGCGCGATCCTGGAGCAGGCGACACCCGACAGCGTCGTCATCCTCAACGAGATCTTCACCTCGACGACCTGGGACGACGCGCGCGCGCTGAGCGAGGCGGTGCTCACCGAGATCCTCAGGCTCGACGCGGTGTGCCTGTGGGTGAGTTTCGTCGACGAGCTGTCGCGGCTGGACCCCAGGACCGTGAGCATGGTCGGCGAGGTGGCGGGAGAGGACGCCGAACGCACGTACAAGGTGGTGCGCCGCCCCGCCGACGGCCGCGCCTACGCGATGACCCTCGCCGAACGGCACGGCCTGACCCGCGCGCAGATCATCGGGAGGATGCGCCGATGAGACCCCGCCTGATGCACGCCGAAGGCGTCTTCCACCCCCTGCCGCCGGAGGACGACGACGCCGACCCGGTGGCGGACCTGGAACTCGCCGTCCTGTGGGAGGGCATGGCCCGCGGCGACCCACGGCTGCTGGCACTGGCCCGCACCGCGGTCCTCACCCCGCTGACC
>JAFACJ010000813.1 GCA_023425615.1 Actinomycetes bacterium | reverse complement strand
CTTGGAGATCAACGCCCGCCACGAGCGCCTCATCGACGGCCTCCTCATGCTCGCCCGCGCCGAGCCCGAGATCGTCGGAGGCTCCTTCGTCGACCTCGCCGACATCGTGGAGCATGTCGCCGACCTGCTCCCCCCTGGTCCGGTGAAGGTGTGCGCCGCAGCCGAGGAGGCCCCCACCAGCGGCGACCCCGTCCTCCTCGAACGGCTCGTCCAGAACCTCGTGGAGAACGGGATCCGCCACAACGTTCACGAGGGCGGCTGGGTCCGCGTCACCAGCCGCACCCTCCCGGACGGGTCCGCCCGCCTGGAAGTCTCCAACACCGGCCCGGTGGTCCCCCGCTACGAGATCCCGTCCCTGTTCGAGCCGTTCCGGCGGCTGGAGACCCAGCGTCTCGCCTCTCCCGGCGCTGGTCTCGGCCTGTCGATCGTGCGGTCCGTGGTCCGCGCCCACAGCGGCGAGGTGCACGCCGAGCCCCGCGACGGCGGCGGCCTGACCGTCACCGTCACCCTTCCCGCCCCCGTCGGATGATCCGCGGTCCGGGGGCGCCTCCCCGCGGGCGGCGGAAGGTCATCGTGGCGGGAGAAGGGGCCCCAGGGGACCGAGGTCGAGGTTCAGATCACGGGAGTCGATGTCGAAGCGCTCCTCCAGCTCCGTCATCGCCTCCTCCAGGCGCATCAACGCCAGGCCGAGCTGCTCGACCTTCTCGTCGGGGAGGTCTCCCGCTTCGACGCGGCGCAGTGCCTGGCGTTCCATGAGCTGGCGGATCAACTCGATGAGGGTGAGCACCAGGCGGACGAGATCGCGCTGCACCGCCTCGGGATCGGTCTCCAGCCGGTGTGCCAGGCGCCGTCCGGGCTCCGGGTCCCGGTTCCGGCGGCGGGACCTCACCATTCCAGGTCCTCTTCCTCGCACTCCATGACACGCGCCATCTCCGGGCGGATGGAGGCGATGACCGCCCGCAGGGAGATGTGCACGAGGTCGACGTCGGCGATGGAGATGGTGACGTCGCCCGCGATGACGACGCCTCCCGCCAGCAGCCGGTCCAGCAGGTCCACCAGCGCGACGGGCTGCGCCCTCGCCGGTCCCGTGGTGCGCAGACCGGGACGTTCCTCTAGCGCTCTGTCCATGCCTCCTCCTCGGGCTCCTCCTCCTCGACGGCGAAGGAGTAGGGCGCCCACGGGCCGGTGAGCCTCAGCCTGACGCCGTGATGCAGGCGGGCGAGATGAGAGAACGCCTCGCGGAAATCCTCCGCGCAGTCGTCATCGACGAGATAGGCGGCGTTGAGGAGCATCCAGCCCTGCTCTCCGGAAAGCTGCGGATCCTGCGGCCGGTGCAGACGCGTCATGACGGCGAGGTCGCTGAGCTGACGGTGGATGTAATCCGCGGTGGCCAGGAGTTTGCGGCGCTCCTCCTCCGCCGTGTCCCGCTGCACGAGACGACGCTGTAGATAGGACGTGCCAGGACGCGCGGAAGGCTTCTTCTCCGCCGGGGTGTCGGCCCCGTGCTGCTTCACGTCCCCGTACGCCTTCACTCCCCATTCCGTGCGGCCGGTGAGGCGGTCAAGGGCCCTGGTGAACTCCTCCTTGCGTTCCAGCAGGGCTTTGCGCACCCGTTCCTCGCTCCGGTACACCGTCACCAGGCCCAGGGGAACGGTGGCGGCGTGTTCCACGGCGGCGTCCACCACCGCGTGGTGCGCGCGTGCCACCGCCTCCAGCCATTCCAGGCTCTCCAGGTTCTCGCGCAGGGCGTCCTCGCCGAACTCCTCCAGATCGACCGGGCTCGCCAACGCGACCAGCCCGTCCTGCTCGATGAGCCGTACCGGCTCCCCCACGACCCCTCGGACGTCCGCCATCGCCGTGCCGGGCAGGTCACGGCTGATGCCGTACACGTACATTCCGGTGGCACTGGCCTCAGCCACGGCGGTCCTCCTCGGGCGGCTCCAGCCGACGTCCTCGCCTGCGTTCGTAGCGATCGGCGTCCTCTTCGAGCTCCTCCGGGTACTCCTCCTCGTAGTCCTCGGTACCGGCCTCCAGGTCGGCGACCCTCTCCCGCAGCCTCCGGTTCTCCTCCACCATGTCGCGGTGCCCGGAGGAGAGCGTCGGATCGTGCTCCCACCAGTCGATGCCCATCTCCTTGGCGCGGTCGACCGACACGATCACCAGCCGCAGCTTGATCGTCAGCAGCTCGATGTCGAGCAGGTTCACCTGGATGTCGCCGGCGATGACGATGCCCTTGTCCAGGACCCGTTCCAGGATGTCGGCGAGGCTGGCGGACTCACGCCGGGAGGAGGGAGCCGCCCTCCCGTAGCCTCCATAACCGGACATCTCCCTGCCCGTCGGCTCGCTCATGGCGGCCCTCCGGAACGCCCGGCGATCATCCGGTCCAGCAGCTCGCTCTGCAGGTCCGCCGCCTCCTCCTCCGACATCTCACCGGCGGCCCGCGCACGGTCGATCTCGGAGATCTGCCTGCGGACCGTGGCGGGGTCGTACATCTGCCGTTCCGCCTCCTCACGGATGCGGTCGGCCAGCCAGACGACCCCGCGCACCGGAGCCAGGGGAAAGGTGAGCAGACCGGTGATCAGCCCCATGGTCACACCTCCTGCGGCTGCGGCACGAAGTCATACGGTGCGAGCGGCCCGAGCAGACGCAGCCGGACGCGGCCCGCCCAGCGGTCGCCCAGCTCGTCCAGATCCCGCTCGAACTCCTGGCGGTCCTTCTCGTCGACGAGGAAGGCGACGTCCGCGGCGGTGTTCTCGTCCCCGGACTCACGCGGCGCCACCGCCAAGGCGTGCGGGGAGAGCGCATCCATCAGGACTTCGGTGTCCTCGTGACGTCGCTCCTCCAGCGCCTGCACGATGAGCTCCCCGAGCCGGACCCGGTCGTAGTACGTGGCGTCCTCCGGCAGGTCGCGGGTCTCCTGCCGGAGCCGCCGTATCTCCGGCTTCTCCTCCAGGATCTGGCGGAGCACCGTCTCCTCCACGTACGTGCCGGCGACGACGAACTCGTACCGTCCTTCCAGGTCCTCAAGGGCCGAGGCGAACCAGTCGTGGTGCGGGTCCAGCATCTCCTCCGCCACCGCGTCCGCCGTGGTGACCACGGCGCCGAACCGCAGCGGCAGCACCGTCTCCTCCGCGGCGACCTCCGCCACGACCCGTTCGTGCGCCATCAGGTCCTCACGGCTCCCCAGCGGGCCATGGGGGACGAACTCGCTGACCACCGCGGCCACGTCGCCCCGCCGGATCAGGGACACCTCACCGCCGCCGACGCCCTCCAGCCCCTCGGGGAGCCGCGTCTCGGCCGTGACCACCCCGTAGACGTAGCAGACGGGTCCCGCGTCGCCGGTCATGACTCACGCTCCCTGCGGGACGTTCTGCGACGGCGCGGCTCCTCCTCTTCCTCTTCTTCCCGATCCCCCTCCTCGTGAGGAGCCGCCGAGAGCGTCGTGCACGGTCTCCTTGGCCGCGTCCAGCACGCCCTGGGTCTTGCCCTTGGAGGCTTTGCGCGTCCCGCCTTCGGTCATGTCCTCCACCAGATCGGGCAGGCCCTTGCCGCCCTTCTCGTAGAGGTCGAGCCGGTTGGTGGCCTCGGCGAACCGAAGGAAGGTGTCCACG
>JAFACJ010000800.1 GCA_023425615.1 Actinomycetes bacterium | reverse complement strand
GGGCGGTCGCGCTCGTCCACGTCGGTGGTGATGAGGGTCGCGGCCTCGGCGTCGGTCCGCGCGATCACCAGGGTCGGGACGTTGGAGACGTCCGCGGCGAGGCGGGCGGCGTTCAGCGTCTTGATGTGCTGGCCGGTCGGGATGAGGACCTTGCCGCCCAGATGGCCGCACTTCTTCTCGGAGGCCAGCTGGTCCTCCCAGTGCACGCCCGCGGCGCCGGCCTCGATCATGCCCTTCATCAGCTCGTAGGCGTTGAGCACGCCGCCGAATCCGGCCTCGGCGTCCGCGACGATCGGCGCGAACCAGTGCGGGGCGTCCTCCTGGCCCTCGGACCAGGTGATCTGGTCGGCGCGGGTCAGCGCGTTGTTGATGCGCTTGACCACGGCCGGGACCGAGTTGGCCGGGTAGATCGACTGGTCGGGGTAGGTCTGGCCGGCCAGGTTGGCGTCGCCGGCGACCTGCCAGCCCGACAGGTAGATGGCCTTGAGCCCCGCCTTGATCTGCTGGACCGCCTGGTTGCCGGTGAGGGCGCCCAGGGCGTGGACGTAGTCCTCGGTGTGCAGCAGGTTCCACAGGCGCTCGGCGCCCTGGCGGGCCAGGGTGTGCTCGACCTGGACCGAGCCGCGCAGCTTGATGACGTCCTCGGCGGTGTAGGTCCGCTCGATGCCGTTCCAGCGCGGGTCGTTGTTCCACTCGTTCTGCAGCGCTTCGGCTGCGCCCTTGAGGCGACCGTTGGTCATCGTCTTGCTCCCTCGTTGTGTCGTCCCCTGGGTGCTTGTCTCTGAGTCTGCATCTCTTGACGTCAAGGTTCTACCAGGGAGTAACAGAAACTTCTGCCGTTTTTGCGCTACTATCAAGCCGTGGTGACCTTGCGAAGCGAAGAAACGCTGAACTTGTCGAGTGGTGTAGACCTTTCCGTCTTCGGTCAGCGCCTTCGGCACCTCCGCCGTCAACGTGGTCTTACCCTCTCTGAGCTGGGAGAACGGGTGGGCCGGGCGCCCTCGCAGCTCTCCCTGCTGGAGAACGGCAAGCGCGAGCCGAAGCTGTCGCTGCTCCAGGCGCTGGCGCACGCGCTCGGCGTTCCGGTGGAGGAACTTCTGCAGCGGGAGGCGCCCTCGCGGCGCGCGCAACTGGAGATCGCGCTGGAGGAGGCGCAGCGCGACCCGATCTACAAGACCCTCGGACTGCCCTATCTGAAGGCGTCCAAGCGGCTGCCCAACGACGTGCTCGAACACCTGCTCGGGTTGTACGGGGAGCTCAAGCGCTCCCGCACCAAGCCCACCGCCTCCCCGGAGGAGGCGCGGATCGCCAACGCCGAGCTGCGGCGCAAGATGCACGACCGCGGCAACTACTTCGGCGAGATCGAGCAGGTGGCACGCAAGACCCTGGAGAGCGTCGGCTACAAGACCGGCGCGCTGTCCCAGGGCATGCTCATGGCCCTGGTGAACCACTTCGGCTACACCCTGCGCTACGTCCAGGACCTGCCGCGCTCGGTGCGGTCCATCACCGACCAGCGCAACCGGCGCATCTACCTGGAGCGCGAGCAGCTGGGCATGCACACCCCGCGCACGATCCTGCTGCAGACCCTCGGCCACATCGCGCTCGGCCACTCGGTGCCCCGCGACTTCGCCGACTTCCTGCGCCAGCGGGTGGAGGCCAACTACTTCGCGGCGGCGACGCTGATCCCCGAGGCCGCCGTCGTGCCCTACCTGCGCGACGCCAAGGCCAACCGCGAGCTGTCGGTCGAGGACCTGGCCGACGTCTTCTCCGTCTCCTACGAGATGGCGGCGCACCGCTTCACCAACGTCGCCACCCACCATCTCGACCTGCGCTGCCACTTCTCCAAGAACGACGAGAGCGGCACGATCTACAAGGCGTACGCCAACGACGGGCTGATCTTCCCCGCGGACGAGGACGGCGCGATCGAGGGCCAGCGGATGTGCCGGCAGTGGGCCGGGCGGCGGGTGTTCAACAGCAACGACCGGTTCTCGGTCTTCTACCAGTACACCGACACCCCCAAGGGCACGTACTGGTGCCTGTCGCATATCGACCCCAGCCACGAGCGCGACTTCGCCATCACCCTAGGCGTGCGGTTCGAGGACTCCCGCTGGTTCCGCGGCCGGGAGACTGCCAACCGCGTCAAGTCCGCCTGCCCCGAGGGGGACTGCTGCCAGCTTCCCCCCGCCGACCTGGCCGCGCGCTGGGAGGGCCAGTCCTGGCCGTCGGCGCGGGCGCACTCCCATGTGCTGTCGGTGCTGCCTCCCGGCGCCTTCCCCGGTGTGGACGAAGCCGACGTCTACACCTTCCTTGACAAACACAGTGCGGAATAGCGCTTAGTGTTACAGAAGGGGAGAAGGAAGGTGTCGTGCTCGCTGAGGTCGCGGACTGGCTCCGCCGCCGGTCCGGTTCGGCCGCGGACTGGCCGCCCGAGGCACTGGCGGAGCTGAAGGGCTCCACCCGGGTGAGCGTGGTGCTGCCCGCGCGGGACGAGGAGCGCACCGTCGGGAAGATCGTCTCGGTCATCCGGCGGGAGCTGGCCGAGCGGCTCCCGCTGGTCGATGAGATCGTGGTGATCGACTCCCGCTCCACGGACGAGACGGCGGCGGTGGCCGCCGCGGCGGGCGCCAAGGTCTTCGCCCAGGACGCGATCCTGCCGGGGCTGCCGTGCCTGTCGGGCAAGGGCGAGGCACTGTGGAAGTCGCTGGCGGTGACCTCCGGCGACCTGCTGGTCTTCGTGGACGCCGACCTGCTGAACTTCTCGCCGTCCTTCGTGACGGGCCTGCTGGGGCCGCTGCTGTCGTGCCCGGACGTCGCCTACGTCAAGGGCTGCTATGACCGTCCGTACCGTGACGCGGAGGGCGACGTCCTCGGCGGGGGCGGGCGGGTCACCGAGCTGGTGGCGCGTCCTTTGATCAACATGCACTGGCCGCGGCTCGCCGGTGTCATCCAGCCGCTGGGCGGTGAGTACGCGGGGCGGCGCTCGCTGCTGGAGCGCCTGCCGTTCATGACCGGCTACGGCGTGGAACTCGGCCTGCTGCTGGACGCGCTGGAGCTGGCCGGCCTCGACGCCCTGGCCCAGGTCGACCTCGGCACGCGCGAGCACTCCCACCAGCCGACCGAGGCGCTGGCCGCGATGGCGTCGCAGATCCTGCGGACCGCCTGGTCGCGCCTCGACCGCCAGGGCCTGATGCGGGCGCTGTCCACACCGGCGGCCGAGCTGACGCAGTTCCGCCGCGGCCCGGCCGGCCACACGCCCGTCGTCCGCGACACCTCGCTGGGGGAGCGTCCCCCGATGCTCACGATCCCCGAGTACGCGCCCGCGGCGCGGCACTGAGCGCACCGTGCGCCATCGCTCACCGTGCCGGAACCCGCGTGTGAATGGCGTGTTACGCCGCGTTAAGTTCCTGGGTCGGTCTGCCAGCCTCCGTATAGGTAGGTGAATGATCGGGGATGCCCGCGATGTTCCTTTCTACGAGAGGAGGGTGCTGTGCTCGCTGAAGCCGCGGACTGGCTCCATCGCCGGTCCAGTTCCGCCGCGGACTGGCCACCCGAACTGCTGCTGGGACTGAAGGGCTCCACCCGGGTGAGCGTGGTGCTGCCCGCGCGGGACGAGGAGCGCACCGTCGGCGAGATCGTCTCGGCCATCCGGCGGGAACTCGTCGAACGGCTCCCGCTGGTCGATGAGATCGTGGTGATCGACTCCCGCTCCATGGACGGCACCGCCGCGGTGGCCGCCGCGGCGGGCGCCAAGGTCTTCGCCCAGGACGCGATCCTGCCGGGACTGCCCTGCCTGTCGGGCAAGGGCGAGGCACTGTGGAAGTCGCTGGCGGTGACGTCCGGCGACATCGTGGTGTTCGTGGACGCCGACCTGGTGAACTTCTCCTCCTCCTTCGTGACGGGCCTGCTGGGGCCGCTGCTGTCCGATCCGGAGGTCTCCTACGTCAAAGCCTTCTACGACCGCCCCTACAACGGGGCCGAGGCCGCCTTCGCCGGCGGGGGGCGGGTCACCGAGCTGGTGGCGCGTCCTTTGATCAACATGCACTGGCCGCGGCTCGCCGGTGTCATCCAGCCGCTGGGCGGTGAGTACGCGGGGCGGCGCTCGCTGCTGGAGCG